>NZ_JBEXWT010000028.1:0-100084 GCF_040629945.1 Kitasatospora sp. NPDC005856
GGCCGGCGCGGCCGGACCGCCGGGCGCCGCGGGTGTGGTCGCCGGGGCGCCGCTCGGGGTCGGGCTCGGCGAGCCGTTCGGGGTGAACAGCCGGCTGACACCGCCGAGCAGGTCGTCGATCAGCCCGGCCTGGGCCACCGTGCCGGTGTCGGCGGAGCGGGCGGCGGGCTGCTGGGCCGAGGGCTGGGTGGACGTCCCGGCCGTCGGCGGCTTGACCGGCGAGGTCGGCTGCTGGGCGGGCGCCGTGGTCGGCACCTGGGTCGGCACCGAGCCCGGGTCGGTCGACGGACCGGCCGGGGGCGCGGTGGACGGAGCCGGACTCGGCGCGGTGGTCGGGCCGGGCGGCTCGGGCAGCTCGCTCTTGGGCACCGGCGTCTCGATCGGCGTCACGTCCGGCACCGCGGCCGGCGCGGTGCCGCAGGGCTTGCCCGCCGCGGACTCGGCGACCGCCGGGTTGGGGGTGTAGGCGGCGGCCATCAGCAGCGCGGTCGGCACCGCCGCCATCGCCAGCGCCCGGCCCCTCAGCCGGACCCGTACGGGCGTGCGCGGGGCCGCGTGCCGGCCGGAGCGCTGCGCGGGAACGGTCGTACCGTCGGCTTGCTCGGCCGGCCCGGTCACCGCGCCTCCTCCTGGTCCACGGCGCCGGCCGGCTGCGGGACGGCGGCACCGGTCTGCTTCGGCAGGACGGCCTCGGCGGCGGGTTCGGCGGCGGCCTCCGGGGCCTGCGCGGCGGGCGCGGCCACGGCCGCGGTCACCGGCTCGGTGGCGGCGCTCCGGGCCAGCACCTCGCCGGCCGCGGCGTTCCCGGCCGCCTGGTCACCGGCGTCACCGGCCCGGTGTCGGCGTCCGCGCTTCGCCGCCGGGCCGGTCGGCGCTTCGGCCGACTCCTCCGGCAGCGGCGCCCAGGAGACCAGCAGCCCTCCGCCGATCAGGCCGGGCAGCAGGGCCAGGCCGAAGCCGGCCAGGTTGGACATCGGGATCGAGACGAGGGTCAGCAGGATGGTCGCGATGCCCGCGAAGACCCTGACGGCCTTCTGGAACCACCCGGCGATGCCGAGGGCGATCAGCAGGACGCCGATGAGCAGCGAACCGGCACCCGCCGTGGTCGACATCGCGATGGTCACGCTGCCGAGCGCCAGGTGCGCGTAGGGGAAGTAGAGGATCGGGACGCCGGCGATCATGGCCAGCAGGCCGCCCCAGAAGGGCCTGGTGCGACGGAACGTGCGGAAGCCCCGCCAGACCGATCCGATCGGATTCTGGCGGCCGGTCCGGGTTTCGACCGTTGCGCTGGACATGGTGCAGCTCCTCGGCATCGCTACGAGGGGAGAGAACGACTGGCGTGGGGCCGGGAACGGCGGAGCCCGCCGCCCCCGGCCCGCGAGAGGGCCGAGCTGTCGGGCGTGCCCTTCGGCACGCCCTCAGGCAGGGCTCAGTAGCACTCGTTGCCCGGGCCGTCGCCCTGCTTGAGCGACAGGCTCAGGCCGTTGAGCACGAACTTGCCGGCCGAGGTGGCCCGGGCGGTCTGCTCGACGTTGTCCAGCGAGGCCGACTTGGCGGCCTGGGCGAAACCGGTGGCACCGGTCGGCAGGCCCTTGCCGCCACCGGCGGCGGAGACACCCGGGTGGGGCGTCCAGCCCTGGGTCGCCGTGCCGGGGAGGGTGGAGGCGTCCTGGCCGATGTTGATCTGGTTGAAGGTCGCGTCGGCCTTCAGCGACTCCATGTCGATCAGCAGGTTCTCGGCGTGCACGGGCTTGCCGTTGCCGCCCGCGTTCAGCTGGAGGGTGATCTTGCCCAGGCCGAACTTGGTGAGGTCGGTCACCACGGACTGGCACATGTTGGTGATGTCGGCCGAGTCGAAGGCCGAGACGGCGACCGGGTGCGGCGCGCCGTTGGCCTCGATGTCGACGGTGCCGAACTGCGAGAAGTTCGTGCCCTCCAGGTGGGAGGCCTTCACCTTGAACTGCTGGCCGGAGATGCTGAACGAGGCGGCGAGCGCGCTGTTGGCGATCGAGACGCCGACCATCGCGGTGGCCGCGATGCTCGGCACCATCACCAGTGCGAAGCGCTTCCAGCGGGTCTTGCCGTAGGTCTGGGACATGCGAGTCCTCCTTCTAGGACGTACATCTCCGGCTCCCCGTCGGCGCGTCCAGCGCCGGTGGGGGCCTGGGATGGGAGAGAGCTACGTCCTCGGTAGCGGAGAGCGCCTTGCGCGTCGTCGGACGCGGGAACGGCCCGCGTGCGGCAGGCCTCCCGTCCAGGTGCCGGCCGACCTTGTGGGGCGGCGGGCAGGACCGACGACATCGGCGATCACCCCCGAGCGACAACCAGCGACCGCGCAGGGCCGCGCGGCCGGTCGAAGGACAGGAACCGCCGTGGGACCGCGGATACCCCCCTGCCCTCCCTCCCGCCGGCCGGGGCCGACGGATCGCCCGGTGGGGATCCCTCGCTCCGCGTGACCGACCGGAATCGGCGGATGTGGAGTCTGGGACCGGGCGTGGCCGATCGTGCTTGAATCCCGGGCGAAGCACAAGAGGTGACTTACTGACGGGTAATGCAACATCAGGTGGCGTTGATCATGGAATCCGGCCGAGCTGCACCCTGCGTGACGCCTTGAAGGAATCGTGATGGCGAAATCCGCCGGAAACACCAGCGAAACACCTGCGGGCGGTCACACATGGTGACCGCCCGCAGGTGAAATCAAGATTTGGTAAACCTCTGTCCGGTTGACCGGATTGTCGCCAAATCACCAGGCGACACCGCAGGTCATCCGCCGTGCCAGACAACAGCCCCGGGCCGGGCGCGCAGCCCGGCCCGGGCCGGGCTCAGAACAGCACCCGCGCCAGCGCCGCACGGGACACGACGACCCGCGGATCCTCCGGGCCGATCACCTCGAACAGCTCCAGCAGCCGCAGCCGGACGGTGTCCCGGTCCTCGCCGGCCGTCCGGCCGACGGTGCTCACCAGGCGCCCGAAGGCGTCCTCGACGTGACCGCCGACCAGGTCGAGGTCGGCCGCCCTGAGCTGGGCCTCGACGTCCTTCGGGTCGGCCGCGGCCGCCGTCCGGACGGCCTGGAGGTCCAGGCCCTCGATCCGCTTCAGCAGCTCGGCCTGGGCCAGGCCCAGCTTGGCCTCGGTGTTGCCCGGCTGGTCGGCCAGCACGTTCCTGTACGCCCGGATGGCACCGTCCAGGTCCCCGGCGTCCAGCGCGTCGTGCGCGGCGGACAGCGCCGGGTCCTCGGGGCGCTCCGGCGCGGGGGCCGGGGCCCCGCCCGGACCGGCGGCGCCGCCGGCCACGCCGAAGCGCTGCTCGGCGACCAGGATCAGCTGGTCCAGGATCTTGCGGACGTTGGCGGCGCTCTCCGCACCCTGGAACAGCGGCACCAGCTGGCCGGCCACCACGGCCATCACGGCCGGGATGCCCTGGATGCCGAACTGCTGGGAGAGCATCGGGTTGGCGTCCACGTCGATCTTGGCGAGCACGAAGCGGCCGGCGTACTCCTCGGCCAGGCTCTCCAGGACCGGGCTCAGCTGCTTGCAGGGCCCGCACCACTCGGCCCAGAAGTCGATGACGACCGGCACCTCGGTGGAGCGCTGGACGACGTCGGCCTCGAAGGTGTCCTCGGTGACGTCGATGACGAGCTCGTAGGCGGGCTGGGCGGGGGCGACTCCGGCCGATTCGGCGGCGGCCGCCTGCCGGGCCCGCTCGGCCCGGGCCTGCTCGGCCTTCTGGGCGGCCTCGCCGGCCGCCTTCACTGCGGCGAGGTCGACCCCACCGCGCAGGGCGGAGCTGTTGAGACGCGAATTCCGTGGCTGCATGGCACCATCCTCCCCCGTCCGCGCTGCTCGCGGGCACCAACCTCCGGAAAGTCGCCCCGCGCGGGCCGCGCGGCGCGGGATTCCGGGCGCGGCGCCCCTCCCCCGGTAGCCTGGACCGTTCGGCGCGGATCCCCACCCGCGCCCGCGCCGCTCCCGTCCCACGGGACGCGGCGCCTGGTTGTCACTGCTTTCGCTACGAGTCGTAGCGTAACTGGAGCCGGTGCCCCGCCCGCAAGCCCCACCGGCGGTTGGGGGACGTGACCTGCCCCACTTTCCCGGGCCGTCCCGCTGCCCGAACGGGCGAACAGTCGCTACCGTTACCAGCCCCACCCAAGTTACTTACCAGTAAAGCGCAAGGAGGCCCGGTGCCGGCCGCCCAGCCCCCAGCCTGCCCGGACAGCACGGAGCGCCCGAGCCAGGCGCGCCCCGGCCGGGCCGCCACGGCCCCGGAACCCGCGGCCCGCGACCAGGCCGGCCCGGCCCCCGAGCCCGCGGGCACCGCCCGGGCCAAGGGCCGCCCGCGCAGCGCCGCCGCCGACCGCGCGATCCTCGACGCCACCCGCGAGGCACTCGCCGAACTCGGCTGGGGCGGGCTGACCATGGGCCACGTGGCGAGCCGCGCCGGAGTCGCCAAGACCACCCTCTACCGCCGCTGGCCGTCCAAGAACGAGCTCGTGGTGGACGCCGTCGCCAGCCTCTTCGACGATCTGGTGATGCCCGACCTCGGCAGTCTGCGGGCCGACATCGAGGCCGTGGTGGCCCAGTTCGCCGATCTGCTGGCCCGTCCGGAGACCCAGGCCGCGCTGCTCGCGCTGTTCGCCGAGGGAACCCGCGACCGGCAGCTGCGGTGCCGGATCCGCGAGTCCATCGTGGATCCGCAGAAGCGGCTGGTCCGCCAGGGCCGGGCGGCCGCCCAGGCGCGCGGGGAACTCGAGGCGGACTGCGACGCCGCGGCGGCCCGCGAGGAGGTCGACATCATCTTCGACACCATCGCGGGCACCGTCGAGCACCGCGTCCTGGTCAGCGGCGAGCCGATCACCCCGGAGTGGACCCGCCGCTTCACCGACCTGCTGCTCGGACCGTTCCTCGCCGACTGACCGTCCCCCGCCCGCCGCGGACACGGCGGCCGAGGACGACCGCGGACACGGCGGAGCCGCCGTACGGACTCCCGTACGGCGGCTCCGCCGTCGGCGAGGCGGACCGGCGGACCGGGGCCCCTCGGCCCCGCGGCCTCAGAACGCCGCGTTCTCCTGGTACGTCCCCCACTCCTGCCGCAGCGCGTTGCAGATCTCGCCCAGCGTCGCCTCGGCGCGCACCGCGTCCAGCATCGGCGGGATCATCGACTCGCCCGAGCGCGCCGCCGCCAGCATGGCGTCCAGCCCGGCGCGGACGGCCGCCTCGTCCCGGGCCGCCTTGCGTTCCCGCAGCACCCGGACCTGCTCGCGCTCGACCTCGTGGCTGACCCGCAGGATCTCCAGCTCGGGGGTGACGCTGCGCGGGTGGCAGTTGACGCCGACCACGCGCTTGTCGCCCTTCTCCACCGACACCTGGTACTGGAAGGCCGCCTCGGCGATCTCCCCGGTGAACCAGCCCTCCTCGATGCCGCGCAGGATGCCGGAGGTGATCGGGCCGATCTCGTGGTCCTCGCGGCCCTTGTCCAGGATGCGCTGGAAGATCGCCTCGGCCTGCTGCTCGATCCGGTCGGTCAGCGCCTCGACGTACCAGGAACCGCCCAGCGGGTCGGCCACGTTGGCGACGCCGGTCTCCTCCATCAGCACCTGCTGGGTGCGCAGGGCGATCTCGGCGGCCTGCTCGGAGGGCAGCGCCAGGGTCTCGTCCAGGGCGTTGGTGTGCAGCGAGTTGGTGCCGCCGAGCACCGCGGCCAGCGCCTCGACGGCGGTGCGGACCACGTTGTTGTACGGCTGCTGCGCGGTCAGCGAGACGCCGGCGGTCTGGGTGTGGAAGCGCAGCCACTGCGCCTTGTCGGTCTTGGCGCCGAAGCGCTCGCGCATCCAGCGGGCCCAGATCCGGCGCGCGGCGCGGAACTTGGCGATCTCCTCGAAGAAGTCCACGTGCGCGTCGAAGAAGAAGGACAGGCCGGGCGCGAAGACGTCCACGTCCAGGCCGCGGGACAGGCCCAGCTCGACGTAGCCGAAGCCGTCCGCGAGGGTGTACGCCAGCTCCTGCGCGGCCGTCGCCCCGGCCTCGCGGATGTGGTAGCCGGAGACCGACAGCGGCTTGTACGCGGGGATGCCCTCGGCGCAGTAGGCCATCAGGTCGCCGATCAGGCGCAGGTGCGGCTCGGGCGCGAAGAGCCACTCCTTCTGCGCGATGTACTCCTTGAAGATGTCCGTCTGCAGGGTGCCGTTGAGCACCGCCGGGTCCACGCCCTGGCGCTCGGCGGCGACCAGGTACATGCAGAAGATCGGCACGGCCGGGCCGCTGATCGTCATCGAGGTGGTGACCTCGCCGAGCGGGATGCCGTCGAACAGCACCTCCATGTCGGCGGCCGAGTCGATGGCCACGCCGCAGTGGCCGACCTCGCCGAGCGACTTCGGGTCGTCCGAGTCGTAGCCCATCAGGGTGGGCATGTCGAAGGCGACCGAGAGGCCGCCGCCGCCGGCGTCCAGGATCATCCGGTAGCGCTCGTTGGTCTGCCGGGCGTTGCCGAAGCCGGCGAACTGGCGGATGGTCCAGGTGCGGCCCCGGTAGCCGGTCGGGTGCAGACCGCGGGTGTACGGGTACTCGCCCGGCCAGCCGATCCGCTCGAAACCCTCGTAGGCCTGCCCGGCGGGCGGGCCGTAGACCGGCTCGACCGCGTCCCCGGAGAGGGTGCTGAAGTCCGCGTCCCGCTTGCGGGCCTTGTCGTATCGCTGCTGCCAGCGCTGCCGGCCGCGCTCGATCTCCTCGGCGTCCATGACCCCGAACTCCGCTCCGTACGGCCGCCACGGCGACGGGCGGCACAGCTAGTAGGACGTCCTAACAATTTACTCGGACGTCCTAGTACTTGTCGACGGAAGATCGCCCGCACGGCCTGGAATCCACCCCGACGGGCCCGAAAACGGCAGGCCGGGGGACGACGGGCCCGGGGGCGACAGGCCAGGAAACGCCGGGAGCGCCCCCCCCGGTCGGGGAAGGGGCGCTCCGGAAGGCGCGGGCGGCGGGGTCAGACCCCGGCCGGCTGGCGGGCGCCGTCGCCCGCCGGGAGCTTACCGGCGGCCTCGCGGGCCACCTTGCGCTCGAAGACGAAGGAGAGGAAGGGGATGCAGCCCGCCGCCAGGGTGAGCACCAGCCGGCCCATCGGCCACTTCAGCTTCTGCCCGAGCAGGAAGGTCACCACGAAGTACCCGATGTAGAGGTAGCCGTGCAGCATCGCGACGTAGGTGGTCAGGTCCTCGGCCGCGCCGAAGCCGTACTTCGCGACCATGAAGCCGCAGAACACCAGCAGTGCCACACCGGTCGCAACGGCCAGGGCCCGGTACCAGCCCAGCAGGGGGGTCGCCTTCATGATGTTCCTCGCCTCGCTCGGCAGTATCGGCCGGTACGCCCGGATCCGCGCACCGCTCCGACGAGGGTAGCCGTCCTCACGCCCTCCCCTTCGCAGCCCCCTCGTCCGGATCGGCGAAGTCGCCGGCCGCGACCCGCAGCGGCCTGAGCAGATCGAACACCTGGCGGCACTGCTCGGCGTCGTACTCCTCCAGCCCGAACTCCATCGCCATCAGCTCCCGGGTCGCCTCCTCGACCACCTCGCGGCCGCGCCCGGTGATCGCGGCCAGCACACCGCGGCCGTCCAGCGGGTTGGGGCGGCGGGCGACCAGCCCGGCCCGCTCCAGGCGGTCGACGGTGTTGGTGACGCTGGTCGGGTGGACCATGAGCCGCTCGCCGATCTTGGAGAGCGAGAGCTCGCCGGTCCGGCTGAAGGTCAGCAGCACCAGGGCCTCGTAGCGGGCGAAGGTCAGCCCGTACGGCTTGAGCACCGCGTCCACCCGGGAGAGCAGGATCTGGTGGGCGCGCATGATCGAGGTGATCGCCGCCATCGGGGGGACTGCGCCCCAGCGGCGGGTCCACAGCTCGTCGGCGCGGGCGATCGGGTCGAAGTCGAGAGCGAGGGGCTTGGCCACCTCCTTACCGTACCGGCGGATGGGGCGCGTGCTACCAGGCCGTCCTGATGGTGGACAAGCGCAACACGTGGCGGGAACCCGCCAATCGGACGGCCAGGTCCATACCAGGACATTGCACCGGCGTGAACGCGCGACAACGGGCTCCCGGCGCCCCGGGGTTGACCCCGGATCGGCCCGGCGCCGTGTCACCAGGCCTCGGTTCGGACGGTAACCCGCTGCAAGAGCGGGTGATTCGCCCTTTTTGTCCGCCTGTTCACATTCCCCCGCCGTGGCGGGACTTGGCCAATTCATGAGCAAGACCTGTCATTTGATTTGCTCGATTGTCATGCTTTCGGCCAACCCCGTTCGGCATCCACCACCCCCACCCACCGGTGGCGAAGCCGCTTCGGCCGCACGGGGACCCGCACGTCAGCGCCCGTTCCGCCCCTCAGGTGCCGTCCCCGGTTCCCGGAACGCCGCGCGACCGCGTCCGCTCGCGGTTTCCCGGAAGGACTCGCTCGTGAAGCGAAAGCTCGCCGCCGTCGCCGTACTCTCCGCCACCGCCCTGCTCACCGGTGTCGTCCAGGTGAGCACCGCGGCCGTCGCCGACCCGGCTCCGCAGTCCCAGGCCGCCAAGCAGCGCGCCGACCTGATCGCCCTGGCGAACGGCCAGGCGGGCAAGGTGGCGCACGCCCTGGCCCTGGGCGGCCAGGAGCAGCTGGTGGCCAAGGACGCCGTGGTGGACGCCGACGGCACCCGCCACCTCCGCTACGAGCGCACCTTCGCCGGCCTCCCGGTCCTCGGCGGGGACCTGGTGGTGCACCAGAAGGCCGACGGCTCGACCACCTCCGTGGACAAGGCGACCGGCGCGACCATAGCCCTGCCGAACCTCACCCCGCAGATCCCCGCCGACAAGGCCGCCGCCCAGGCGACCGGCGCCGTGCAGTCCACCATCGGCATCGCCGCCGACGAGGACGAGTCGCCGCTGACGGAGGTCCACCAGACCGGTGCCGCCAAGCTGGTGGTCTGGGCCGCCGACGGCTCGCCGCGCCTGGCCTACCAGACCACCGTCGAGGGCCTGCGCGCCGACGGCACCCCGAGCAGCCAGCTGCTGGTCACCGACGCCGCGACCGGTCAGGTGCTCTCCACGCACGAGCAGGTGCGCACCGCCTCCGGCACCGGCAAGGGCGTCTTCGTCGGCACCGTCCCGCTGACCACCACCGCGGTCTCCGGGGGCTTCTCGCTCAAGGACGCCTCCCGCGGCGGCCAGTCCACCAGCGACCTCAAGGGCCGCACCTCCGGCTCGGGCACGCTGTACACCGACGCCGACAACGCCTGGGGCGACGGCACCGTCGCCAGCGGCCAGTCGGCCGCCGTGGACGCCCAGTTCGGCGCCGCCGCCACCTGGGACTTCTACAAGAACTCCTTCGGCCGCAACGGCATCCGCAACGACGGCGTCGGCGCCGCCAGCCGGGTCCACTACGGCAAGAACTACGTGAACGCGTTCTGGTCCGACCAGTGCTTCTGCATGTCCTACGGTGACGGCTCCGGCAACACCCACCCGCTGACCGAGATCGACGTGGCCGGTCACGAGATGACCCACGGCGTCACCGCCAACACGGCCAACCTGAACTACTCGGGCGAGTCCGGCGGCCTGAACGAGGGCACCTCGGACATCTTCGGCACCATGGTCGAGTGGTACGCCAACCTGGCCACGGACAAGCCGGACTACCTGATCGGCGAGGAGATCGACCTCAACGGCAACGGCACCCCGCTGCGTTACATGGACCAGCCGTCCAAGGACGGCCGCTCGGCCGACTACTGGTCCTCCTCGGTCGGCAGCCTGGACGTCCACTACTCCTCCGGCGTGGCCAACCACTTCTTCTACCTGCTGGCCGAGGGCAGCGGCGCCAAGACCATCAACGGCGTCAACTACAACAGCCCGACCTACAACGGCTCGACCCTCGCCGGCATCGGCCGGGACAAGGCCGCGCAGATCTGGTACAAGGCGCTGACCGCCTACATGACCTCGACCACCAACTACGCGGGTGCCCGCACCGCGACCCTGAAGGCCGCCACCGACCTGTACGGCGCGAGCAGCGCCGAGTACAGCGCCGTCGCCGCGACCTGGGCCGCCGTCAACGTCAACTGACGTACCACACAGGCGCAGCGGACGCCCGGGCCCCGTCGGGAGGGCCCGGGCGTCCGGCCGTTCCGGCGGGCGCGGGGTCTGCGGCCCGTTCCGGCGGGCGCGGGGCCTGCGGCCCGCCCCGGAGGGCGCGCGGGGTCCGGCGGCACTGGAGGACTGTCAAGGCCGTCCGGCTGGCGGAGTCCCGCCAGGGGGACGAACCGCCGAAACCGGGCAACGGGCGGCAACCGAACCATCCGCACCGGGACTGGCGGTTCTTGGCCAATCCCCGGAAGCACCCTGTCCATCCCTGCCAACGATTGTCATGCTTCTGACCAAGTCCCGTCCGACCCTCCGCCGCCCCCACCCACTCCGACGGAGCGTCAGGAACCGCACGGGACCGGCACGTCCGCGCCCTACCGCCCCCAAGGTGCCAACCCCGGCGCCCCGGTACGCGGCGCACCCGCATCAGCACCCGCGGGTCTCGTGGAAGGAACCCCCGCACGTGAAGCGAAAGCTGACTGTCGGAGCCGTACTCTCCGCCACCGCCCTGCTGGCCGGCGTCATCCAGATCGCCGCCGTCCCCGCCCAGGCCGCCGCCCCCTCGCCCGCGCAGCAGCAGGCCGCGCTGCTCACGCTGGCCTCCGGGCAGAGCGCCCCGGTCGCCCGGGCCCTCGCCCTCGGCGACCAGGAGAAGCTGGTGCCCAGCGACGTGGTGGTGGACAAGGACGGCACCCGCCACCTGCGGTACGACCGGACCTACGCGGGCCTGCCGGTGATCGGCGGCGACCTGGTCGTCCACCAGCGGGCCGACGGCTCGGTGAAGTCGGTCGACCGGGCCTTCGACGGCCGGCTGTCGGTGCCCAGCCTGGCCCCGGGCCTGGCCGCGCCGCAGGCCGCCGAGGCGGCCACCGCCGCGGTGCGGGCGACCGTCGGCATCGCCGCCGACGCGGACGAGGCGGCGCTCAGCCGGGTCGACGGCGCCGGCGCGCCCGAGCTGGTCGTCTGGGCCGCCGACGGCACCCCGCGGCTGGCCCACCGCACCGTGGTCGAGGGCCAGCGCTCGGACGGCACCCCGAGCCGCCAGGAGGTGATCACCGACGCCGCCACCGGCAAGGTGCTCGCCACCGACGAGAAGGTGCAGACCGCGACCGGCACCGGCAAGGGCGTCAACGTCGGCACCGTCACGCTGACCACCACCCAGAGCGGTTCGAGCTACCAGCTCAAGGACGGCTCCCGGGGCAACCAGTCCACCACCGACCTCAAGGGCGGCACCTCGGGCAGCGGCACGCTGTTCAGCAACACCACCAACAGCTTCGGCAACGGCCTGCCCTCCAACCGCGAGTCCGCCGCCGTGGACGCCCAGTACGGTGCCGCGGCCACCTGGGACTACTACAAGAACACCTTCGGCCGCAGCGGCATCAAGAACAACGGCGTCGGCGCGTCGAGCCGGGTGCACTACAGCACCAACTACGTCAACGCGTTCTGGGACGACTCCTGCTTCTGCATGACGTACGGCGACGGCGCGAGCAACACCCACCCGCTGACCGCCATCGACGTCTCCGGCCACGAGATGAGCCACGGCGTCACCTCCGCCACCGCCAAGCTGATCTACTCCGGCGAGTCCGGCGGCCTCAACGAGGCCACCTCGGACATCTTCGGCACCATGGTCGAGTGGTCCGCCAACCTGGCGGCCGACCCGGGCGACTACCTGATCGGCGAGAAGCTCAACATCAACGGCAACGGCACCCCGCTGCGTTACATGGACAAGCCCTCCAAGGACGGCGCCTCGGCCGACTCCTGGTCCTCCACCGTCGGCAACAAGGACGTCCACTACTCCTCGGGCGTCGCCAACCACTTCTTCTACCTGCTGTCCGAGGGCAGCGGCGCGAAGGTCATCGGCGGGGTCAGCTACAACAGCCCGACCTCCAACGGCTCGACGGTGACCGGCATCGGCCGGACCAAGGCGGCCGCGATCTGGTACAAGGCGCTGACCGTCTACATGACCTCCACCACCAACTACAAGGCCGCCCGCACCGCGACCCTGAAGGCCGCCACCGACCTGTACGGCACGGGCAGCACCGAGTACAACACCGTCGCCGCGGCCTGGAGCGCGGTGAACGTCAACTAGCCGCCCCCGGCACGCGCCGCCGGCAGGGCCGGCCCGAGCCGCCCCCGGTGAGAACGAGCCACCCCCGGTAAGAAACGGCGACAGGCTGCCGCGGCCCTTTGGGAGAGGAGGCCGCGGCAGCCTGTCGACCGTCCGCGAGGGAGCCGGGACTCAGGCGGTGGCGGGCTTCGGCTCGCCCCGCTCCTCGCGACCGAGCATCCGCTCGGCGAAGAAGCCGCCGGTGGGCAGCACCGCGAGCACGAACAGCAGGACGCCGCGCTTGGCGTCCCACTTCTGCGCCTGCCAGGCCTGGATCCAGAAGACCACGTACAGGATGAACAGGACGCCGTGGACCATGCCCATCACCGGGACGGCGTCGAACGAGGTGGTGCGCTTCAGCACCGAGCAGATCAGCAGCAGGATGAAGGAGACCCCTTCGGGGCCGGAGACCAGGCGCAGGCGGTGGACGGCGCTGCTGTTCACGATGGATACCTCAATACGGGGGTCGGAGGCGCGGGCGCGCTTGTGAAGCGACTCACAAGCATTCCGGCCATTATCGCCGAGCACGCGCACGGGCCCCCGGCCGGGGTGGCCACCGTGCCCGATCTCACAGCGCCCGCCGGCCCTGTCACAGCTGTGTGCCGGAACGCCTCCGAGCGCGGCCACCCGCCGCCGGGAACCCCTATCCTGACGCCCGCGCGCCCACCGATCCGGGCGCCGACGCATCGCACACGGGGGTAGTCGCCACATGCTCAAGCTCGACTGGGACCGCAGGACCTGCGCCAGGCGCGGCCACATCACCTACGCGCCGACGGAGCCCGGACTGGCCTCCCGGCTGCACGCCTCGACCGCCCTCGGCGACGCCTGGCGCTGCCTGCGCTGCGGCGACTTCGCGCTGGGCGCCCCGCACGGCTCCGGCCCGGCCGAGGAAGCACCGCTGGTGCCGCGCGGCAAGGCGCTGCGGGACCTGTTCATCCTGCGCTTCCTGGCCGTCGAACGGGTGCTGCGCGGACTGCTGATCCTCGTGGTCGCCTGGGCCGTGTGGAAGTTCTCCAACAGCCAGGACGCCGTGCACCGGGTGTTCGACGAGAACCTCACCGTCTTCAGGCCGGTCACCGAGCACTTCCACTGGGACCTCGAACACGCCCCGATCGTCGAGACGATCCGCAAGACCTTCGAGTTCAAGAAGAGCACCCTGCTGATCGTCGCGGGCGCCCTGGTCGCCTACGCGGTGGTCGAGATCGTCGAGGCGGTCGGCCTCTGGCTGAACAAGCGCTGGGCCGAGTACCTGACGGTGGTCGCCACCGCGGCCTTCCTGCCGCTGGAGGGCTACGAGCTGAGCCACCACGTCAGCGCGCTGAAGGTCTGCACCCTGGTGCTGAACATCGCGGCGGTGCTCTGGATCCTGCTCTCCAAGCGCCTGTTCGGGCTGCGCGGCGGTGTGGTGGCCTTCGAGGCGGAGCGCCACTCGGCCTCGCTGCTGGAGGTCGAGCAGGCGGCCGGCACCGCCGCGCGCCCCGGACACGGCGCGCACGCCCGGGTCTGAGCCGGGGCGCGCGCCCCGGCCCGACCGGCGCGTTTGTCCCAGCCTGGTACCAGTTGGCGCACGCGCTCTCCCCGGGTCACGGCCGCAGCGGCTAGATTGCGGCCGTGGCACAGTTCAGACTCCAGGGATCGCGCGTGCTCGCCGTCGAGTTGGGCGGGGACGCCGTCAAGGCGCGACACGGTTCGATGGTCGCCTACACCGGGCAGATGGCCTTCAAGAAGCTGACCGGCGGCGGGGACGGCCTGCGCGGCATGGTCGCCCGCCGGCTGACCGGCGAGAAGATGACGGTCATGGAGGTGAAGGGACAGGGCACCTGCTACTTCGCCGACAAGGCCACCGAGATCAGTCTGGTCCGGCTGAACGGCGAGACGCTGTACGTCGAATCGGACAACCTGCTGTGCACGGAGTCCACCCTGCACACCGGCACCAGCTTCACCGGGCTGAACGGCATGTCCTCCGGCAACGGCCTGTTCACCACCAAGGTGGAGGGGCACGGCTGGGCGGCGGTCACCTCCAACGGGCCGGCCGTCATCCTGCGGGTCGACAAGAGCATGCCGCTGCGGGTGGACCCGGGCGCGTACGTGGCGCACACCGGCACCCTGCAGCGCAGCCTGAAGTCGGGCGCGGGCTGGACCACGGTCATCGGCGAGGGCGGAGGCGAGGCCGTCCAGATCGAGTTCACCGGCGAGGGCCTGGTGTACGTCCAGCCCTCCGAGAAGATCACCATCGGGGGTGACGTCTGATGGGCTTCACGAAGATCAACGGAAAGATGGTCGAGGCCCAGGTCGTACCCGGGCAGCGGCTGTTCAGCCAGCGCGGCGCGATGCTCGCGTACAGCGGCGACGTCCGCTTCACGCCGAACATCACCGGCGGGCAGGGCGGCGTGATGTCGATGATCGGCCGCCGGGTGGCCAACGAGGACACCCCGCTGATGACCGTCGAGGGCCAGGGCCGGGTGATGTTCGGCCACGGCGGCCACCACGTCCACGTGATCGACCTGTTCGGCGACACCCTCTACGTGGAGGCGGACCGGCTGCTCGCCTTCGAGGGCACGCTGCGGCAGTCCACCATGTTCATGGGCTCGCAGGGCGGGGTGATGGGCATGGTCCGCGGCCAGGTCACCGGGCAGGGCCTGTTCACCACCAAGCTGGAGGGCCAGGGCTCGGTCGCGGTGATGGCCCACGGCGGCGTCTTCGAGCTGCCGATCGTCCCCGGCCAGTCGGTGCACGTCGACCCCCAGGCGTACGTGGCGCACCGCGGCGACGTGCGCAACAAGCTGTCCACGGCGCTGGGCTGGCGCGACATGATCGGCCGCGGCTCGGGCGAGGCGTTCCAGCTGGAACTGTCCGGGCAGGGCGCGGTGTACGTCCAGGCGAGCGAGGAGAAGCTCTGATGTCCTACCCGCCGCAGCCCCCGTACGGCTCGCCGCACAACCAGCCGACCCAGCCCGGCTTCGCCGTCCCCCCGGGAGCGGTCCCCCCGGGGTACGGCCCGCAGCAGGGCGGTTACCCGCCGCCCCCGCCCGGCGGCTACCCCCCGCCGCCGCAGCAGCCGTACGTCCAGCAGCCTCCGCCGCCGCCCCAGCAACAGCCTTACGCCCAGGAGCAGTTCGGCGGTCCGGTGGCCCCGCTGCCGACCGGCCACGGCGGCACCGGGCCGGTGGTGTGGGACGCCCACAGCCTGCCGGCCGGCGACAACGTCAACCCGTACGCCTTCTCGGTCGACCTGAACGGCTCGTACTTCCTCCAGAAGGGCAAGATGGTCGCCTACTACGGCGACATCACCTTCAAGGGCGTCGGCGCCGGAGCGATCGACCGGATGCTCGGGCAGCACTTCAACTCGCCCATGCACGCGGCGGACTGGGTGGTCGCCGAGGGCCGGGGCAAGCTACTGCTGGCCGACCGGTCCTTCGACCTCAACTCGTACGACCTGGACGAGGGCAACCTGACCGTCCGCTCCGGCAACCTGCTGGCCTTCGATCCGACGCTGCGGCTCAAGCAGTCGATCATCCCGGGCTTCCTGACCCTGATCGGCACCGGCCGCTTCGTCGCCGCCTCCAACGGGCCGGTGCACTTCGTCGAGCCGCCGATCCGGGTGGACCCGCAGGCGCTGGTCGGCTGGGCGGACTGCCCGGCGCCGTGCCACCACTACGACCACGACTACATGCACGGGCTGATCGGCGGCCTGCGCCGGCTGACCGGCTTCGGCGGGGCCTCCGGCGAGGAGCACCAGTTCGAGTTCATCGGCGCCGGCCAGGTGCTGCTGCAGTCGAGCGAGAAGCTGCTGGCGGAGCGGTCGGTCGGCGCGGTCGGCGCCGAGGCGGGCGTCCCGATGGGCGGCGTGCCGTCCCAGCCGAGCACGGCCGGGCACGGCGGCGGGAATCCCAACATCCCCGGGCTCGGTAACCTGGGCGACCTCGGGCGGCGTTTCGGCCTGTAAACTTGTACAAGATTGAACTAAATCGGCTATGCTAGAGGGCATGGATACGCACACGATCGACACCGCGGACACCCCTCCGCCGCAGCCCGAGGAGCAGACTCCCTGGCTGACCGCCAGGGAACAGCGGATGTGGCGCGCCCATCTCGAGGTCGCCAAGCTGCTGGACTACCAGCTCAGCCGCGAACTCCAGCCGCACAACCTGGCGATCAACGACTACGAGATCCTGGTCGTGCTCTCCGAGGCCCCGGACCGCCGGATGCGGATGACCGACCTCGCGACCGCCACCCTCCAGTCGAAGAGCCGCCTCTCCCACCAGATCACCCGGATGGAGACCGCCGGCCTGGTGCTGCGCCAGGAGTGCCCCGGCGACCGCCGCGGCCTCTACGCCCACCTCACCGAACACGGCTGGGAGACCATGCAGCAGGTCGCCCCGGACCACGTGCGCAGTGTCCGCGCCCACTTCATCGACCGCTTCACCCCGGAGCAGCTCGACGCGATGTACGAGGCCCTCGCCCCCATCGCCGACCACCTGCGCGGCCTGCGCGGCAAGCCGTAACCCCGGCCCCGCACCCGCCGCACCGGGCTCCCCCGTCGCCGCTTCGGCACCACCGAAGCGGCGACGGTGCTTTCCGGAGGGCTCAGCTCGCGGTGAGGCCGGCGACGAGTTCGTCGGCCGCGCCGTACGGGTCCAGGGCGCCGGCGGCCACGCGCTCGGCGAGGACGGCCAGGCGCCGGTCCCCGCGCAGGTCGCCGATCCGGGCGCGCAGTTCGGCCAGGGCGATCGCCTCGATCTCCTCGGCCGCCCGGCGGCGGCGCCGTGCGGCGAGCTCGCCGTGCTCCTCGAGCCAGGCGCGGTGCTTCTCCAGCGCCTCGACCACCTCGTCCACACCCTCGCCGCGCGCCGCGACGGTCTTGACGATCGGCGGGCGCCAGTCCCCCGGCTCCCGGGCCTCGCCGAGGCCCAGCATGTGGTTGAGCTCCCGGGCGGTGGCGTCGGCGCCGTCCCGGTCGGCCTTGTTCACCACGAAGACGTCGCCGATCTCCAGGATCCCCGCCTTGGCGGCCTGGATGCCGTCGCCCATCCCGGGGGCCAGCAGCACCACGGTGGTGTCGGCCTGGGCGGCGACCTCGACCTCGGACTGGCCCACGCCGACGGTCTCGACGAGGATCACCTCGCAGCCGGCCGCGTCCAGCACCCGCAGCGCCTGCGGCGCCGCCCAGGAGAGCCCGCCGAGGTGGCCGCGGGTGGCCATCGAGCGGATGAACACCTCGGGGTCGGTGGCGTGGTCCTGCATCCGGACCCGGTCGCCCAGCAGCGCGCCGCCCGAGAACGGCGAGGACGGGTCGACGGCCAGCACCCCGACCCGCTTGCCGAGCCGCCGGTAGGCGGAGACCAGCGCCGAGGTGGAGGTGGACTTGCCGACCCCGGGCGAGCCGGTCAGGCCCACCGTGTACGCCCGCCCGGTGTGCGGCGCGAGCGCGGCCATCGCCTCCCGCAGCTGCGGGGCGGCGTTCTCGACCAGCGTGATCAGCCGGGCGACCGCCCGCGGCCGGCCCTGCCGGGCCTGCTCGACCAGCGTGGCGACATCGATCATCAGGAGCTCCTAGCGCAATGCCGTCGAATGCCGAAAGGGGCTGCGGACCGCCACACGCGGTCCGCAGCCCTAGGGCGCGTCTGACAATTCGCGTCGGATCAGGGCGCGGCGTTGGGGTGCGTGCATCGCAAGGCGGAGGAGGGAGCCACTGCGGAGCATTGGCAACCGACGACAACGCGGCGAGGTGCGTGCCCCGGCGTCGCGAACCCGGCGGGAATTGTCAGACACGCCCTGGGTCGGATCGGCCGGTCAGGCCTTCGGGACGCGCACGATCAGCGCGTCGCCCTGGCCGCCGCCGCCGCACAGCGCGGCCGCGCCGACCCCGCCGCCGCGGCGCTGCAGCTCCAGCGCCAGGGTCAGCACCACGCGGGCGCCGGACATCCCGATCGGGTGGCCGAGCGCGATGGCGCCGCCGTTGACGTTGACGATGTCGGAGGAGACGCCCAGGTCCTTCATGGACTGGTGGGCGACGGCCGCGAAGGCCTCGTTGATCTCGATCAGGTCGAGATCGGCGACCTCCAGGCCCTCCTTGGCCAGCGCGTGCTTGATCGCGTTGGAGGGCTGCGACTGGAGCGAGTTGTCCGGGCCGGCCACGTTGCCGTGCGCGCCGATCTCGGCGATCCAGCTCAGGCCGAGCTCCTCGGCCTTGGCCTTGCTCATCACGACCACGGCGGCGGCGCCGTCGGAGATCTGCGAGGAGGTGCCGGCCGTGATCGTGCCGTCCTTGGCGAAGGCCGGGCGCAGCTTGGCCAGGCCCTCGACGGTGGTGTCCGCGCGGATGCCCTCGTCCTGACTGAACAGCACCGGCTCGCCCTTGCGCTGCGGGATGGCGACCGGGGCGATCTCGGCGTCGAAGACCCCGTCGGCCTGCGCCTTGGCGGCCCGCTGGTGGGAGGCGGCGGCGATCTCGTCCTGCACCTCGCGCGGGATGCCCAGGCGGGTGTTGTGCTTCTCGGTGGACTCGCCCATCGGGATGTTCTCGTAGGCGTCGGTGAGGCCGTCGTGGGCCATCGCGTCGAGCATCGCGATCGCGCCGTACTTGAAGCCCTCGCGGGACTTCGGCAGCAGGTGCGGGGCGTTGGTCATCGACTCCTGGCCACCGGCCACGACGATGTCGAACTCCCCGGCGCGGATCAGCTGGTCGGCCAGCGCGATGGCGTCGAGGCCGGAGAGGCAGACCTTGTTGATGGTCAGCGCCGGCACGTTCATCGGGATGCCGGCCTTGACGGCGGCCTGGCGGGCCGGGATCTGGCCGGCGCCGGCCTGGAGCACCTGGCCCATGATCACGTACTGGACCTGCTCGCCGGTGATCCCGGCCCGCTCCAGGGCGGCCTTGATCGCCACGCCGCCGAGGTCGGCGCCGGAGAAGCCCTTGAGGGAGCCCAGCAGGCGGCCCATCGGGGTCCGCGCACCGGCAACGATCACAGAGGTGGTGTTGGTCATGGGACGGGCCCCTTCGCACGTCGTGGCCAGGTGAGGATGCGCTCAATGTACTGACCTGTTACCCGCCCGTCACCGGAGCGACGGTGTGATCGAGCGCACTGGCACCCTCCAGTCAACACCGTGCCGACCCGCTCCGGGTGAACCGCCCGCCGTGTGAGCAGGCTCGCACGCAGGGCACTGGCGTGCCGCGCGGGCATGCGCTGCACTTGGTGCACCCCTTCCCACCGCCCTTCCCCTCACCCGGAGGCCGTCGTGCTGACCCGAATCGACCACATCGGCATCGCCTGCCGCGACCTCGACAAGACGGTCGAGTTCTACCGCGCCACCTACGGCTTCGAGGTCTTCCACTCCGAGGTCAACGAGGAGCAGGGCGTCCGCGAGGCCATGCTCCGGATCAACGGCACCGACGACGGCGGCGCCTCCTACCTCCAGCTGCTGGAGCCCACCCGGCCCGACTCCACCGTGGCCAAGTGGCTGGAGAAGAACGGCGAGGGCGTGCACCACATCGCCTTCGGCACCGCCGACGTGGACGGCGACTCCGAGGCCATCCGAGACAAGGGCGTCCGGGTCCTCTACGACCAGCCGCGGATCGGCTCGATGGGGTCGCGGATCACCTTCCTCCACCCCAAGGACTGCGGCGGCGTCCTGACCGAGCTGGTGACCTCCGCGCAGCAGGGCCACGACGAGCACTGACCCCCTCCCGGACCGCCCCGGGGCGGGCGGCGCCCCCGGGGCACCCGACGGCCCGTCGGTCATGACCCGTCAGTAACCTGGTGGGAAGAGCCGGAAAACACCCCTGCGGCCATTCCCCCGCAGTGCGCTCCCACTACAATGCCCAGGTGCGCGAAGGCTCCGGGGGACGGAGGCGACGGGCACGGCCGAAGACAGGCCCGTCCGCCCGCCGGTGGTCGGCCCGTCGCAAGGGGAGTCCATTACGCGGGCACGGCTGAACAGTCGCAAGACGGATCTGTCACCATTCTCCACAAGGCAAGAGTTCGCCCAGGAGTCCACCCGGACGGGGGAACGCGGAACCACCGCGCTCCCGCGCCCCGGACTCCGACGACCGCGGCGGGCGGCCCCGGCATGGCGGGGAGCCGTCCACCGGCTGCGGATGCAAGGACCAGTCGGACCGGCGCCCGGGATACCGGAGCCCGGCACCGGCCGGGTCGAGGACGCGACCAGGAGATGGATGGGACCGCGGAGTGCGGGGCAACGACCGCTACGAGGCTGACGATCACCTCTCCCAGTTCGAGGCCGAGATGGGTCGGACTCGGAAGGAGCGGGACAAGGCAGTCGAGCATGCCGAAGACCTCGCCTACCAGGTGGAGGTGCTGCGGGCGAAGCTGCACGAGTCCCGCCGCATGCTCGCCCAGCCGCGCGCCTTCGACGCCGTCTCCGGCCAAGCCGAGCAGATGCTCCGCACCGCCGAGATGCAGGCCCAGCAGCTGCGCGCCGACGCCGAGCGCCAGCTGCGCGACTCCCAGGCCGCCACCCAGCGGATCATGGCCGAGGCCGCCGAGCGCACCGCCCGGCTGGAGGCCGAACTCGCCGCTCGCCGCCGCCAGCTCGAGGACGAGCTCACCGAACTGCGCCGCTCCGCCGAACAGCACGTCAACGGCTGGGCCGAGCAGAGCCGGGCCGGCTCCGAGCAGGAGGCCCAGCGGCTGCTCCAGGACGCCCGCGCCGAGGCCGAGCGGATGGTCGCCGCCGCCCGCGCGGAGGCCGTCGCCCTCGCCGACCAGGCCCGCGCCCAGACCGCCGCCGACGTGGACGCCGCCCGCGGCGAGGCCCACGCCGCCGCCGAGGCCGCCCTGCAGCGGGCACAGAACGACGCCGAGCGCCTGCTGCGCGCCGCCTCCGAGCAGGCCCAACAGGCCGGCGCCCAGGCCGCCGCCGACGTGGACGCCGCCCGGGGCGAGGCCCAGCAGCAACTGGCCGCCGCGCACGCCGCCGCCGAGGGCCAGCTGGCCGCCGCCCAGGCCGAGATCGGCCGGCTCAAGGCGCAGGCCGCCGCCGAGCAGGCCCGGGCCGAGCAGCAGCTCGCCGCGGCCAAGGCCGAGATAGAGCGGCTGCGCGCCGAGGCGATCGCCGAGGCGGAGCGCACCCGCCGCGAGGCCGCCGAGCTGCGCGCCCAGGCCGAGCAGGCCGCCGAACAGCTCCAGGCCGATGCCGAGGCCGCCGCCGAACGCAGGGTCGCCGACGGCGAGGCCGCGAACGAGCAGCGCTCGCAGACCGCCCGGGCCGAGGTGGCCCGGATGGTCGCCCAGGCCACCAAGGAGGCCTCGGCGATCCGCGCCGAGGCCGAGGCCGTCCGTACCGAGGCCGCCACCAAGCAGGCCGAGGCCGACGCGGCCAGGGCCGCCGCCGCGGAGGAGAGCGAACGGCTGCGCGCCACCGCCGAGTCGGTGGCCGCCGAGCTGAGGTCCGAGGCCGAGGCGGCGATCGCCGAGCTGCGCGCACTGGCCGAACGGGACGTCGCCGAGCTGCGTGCCCAGGCCGGGGCCGACGCCCAGC
The DNA here is from genome assembly GCF_040629945.1 of Kitasatospora sp. NPDC005856. Lineage (NCBI taxonomy): Bacteria > Bacillati > Actinomycetota > Actinomycetes > Kitasatosporales > Streptomycetaceae > Kitasatospora > Kitasatospora sp. NPDC005856. The sequence continues at coordinate 21,691 of NZ_JBEXWT010000028.1, forward strand.
GGCTGCGCGGTGAGGCCGAGGAGGCGGGCCGGGCGGCCGGCGCCAAGGACGCCACCGTCCACCTCGCCAAGGCCGCCAAGACCGCCGAGGAGGTGCTCGGCCGGGCCAACGAGGACGCCGAGACGGCGCGCGGTGAGGCCGCCGCCGAGGCCGAGCGGATCCGTGCGGAGGCCTCCGCCGAGGCGCAGCGGCTGCGCGAGCAGGCCCAGGCCGCCGTCGAGCAGGCCCAGAACGCCGCCCTGGACGACGCCGCCGCGGTCCGCGAGCGGATCGAGCAGATGCAGGACGAGGCGGCCCGGCTGCGGGCCGAGGCCGAGGAGCTGCGCGCCCAGGCCGCCGCCGAGGCCGACCGGGTGCGCGGCGAGGCCCGCCGCCAGGCCGTGGTACAGATCGAGGAGTCGGCGAAGAACGCCGAGGAGCTGCTCACCAAGGCCAAGACCGACGCGGACGAGCTGCGCGCGGGTGCCGCCGCGGAGGTCGAGCGGCTGCGCGAGCAGGCCCAGGAGCAGGCCGCCGAGACCCAGGGCCGGGCCGAGCAGACCCTGAACCGGGCCCGCACCGAGGCCGGGAAGATCACCGAGGCGGCCGAGCAGCAGGGCCAGGACGCACTCTCCGCCGCCCGGGCCGCAGCCGCCGAGAACCGGGCCGCGGCCGAGCGCGAGACCGCCGAACTCCGGCGCGACGCAACCGAGTTCGACCAGCGGGTGCGCGCCGAGGCGACCGCCGCCGCGGAGGCCCTGACCGCCGAGGCGCAGGCCGAGGCGAACGCCGTCCGAGACGCCGCGGTGGCCGACGCCGAGCGGGTGCGCACCGAGACCGACACCGAGGCCGCCCGGACCCGGGCCGAGGCCGAGGCGGCCGCGAACGCGCTGCGCGAGGAGAGCCGGCGCGAGCGGGAGGAGGCGGCCGACGGGCTGCGGCGCGAGCGCGAGGAGACCTCCGAGCACCTGGACGCCGCCGAGGCCGCCCGCGAGCAGGCCGAACAGGCCGCCGCGCAGACCCGGGCGGAGGCCGAGCAGGCCGCCGAGGAGCTCCGGGCCCTCGCCCAGCGCGAGACCACCCTGCAACGCGAAACCGCCGAGGCCTACGCCGACCGCGTCCGCACCGAGGCCGAACAGCACGCCACCGACCTCACCGAACGCACGGCGGCCGAGACCGCCGAGGTCCGCGAGGCGGCCGACAAGCACGTCGCCGAGGTCCGCGAAGCCGCCGACACCTACGCCGACGAGCAGCGCACCGCCGCCGACATCTACGCCGACGAGCAGCACACCGCCGCCGACACCTACGCCGCGCAGACCAGGGCGGAGGCCGAGCAGGCCGCCGAGGAGCTCCGGGCCCTCGCCCAGCGCGAGACCACCCAGCAGCGCGAAACCGCCGAGGCCTACGCCGACCGCGTCCGCACCGAGGCCGAACAGCACGCCACCGACCTCACCAAGCGCACGGCGGCCGAGACCGCCGAGGTCCGCGAGGCGGCAGACAAGCACGTCGCCGAGGTCCGCGAGGCGGCCGACAAGCACGTCGCCGAGGTCCGCGAGCAGGCCGACACCTACGCCGACGAGCAGCACACCGCCGCCGACACCTACGCCGCGCAGACCCGGGCGGAGGCCGAGCAGCACTCCACCGACGTCCGCGAGACCGCCGAGGCCTACGCCACCGACGTCCGCGGGCAGGCCGACACCTACGCCGCCGAGCAGCGCACCGCCGCCGAGGAGGTGCTGGAGCGCGCCGAGGCCACCGCCGAGCAGCGCCGCGCCGAGGCCGCCAAGGACGCCAAGGCCACCCGCGAGAAGGCCGCCGCCGAGCTGGCCCTGGCCAACGAGCAGGCCTCGACCGTCCGGGCCGAGGCCGGCCGCGAGCTGTCCGAGGCCCGCGCCACCGCCGACGGCATCCGGGCCGAGGCCACCGCCGAGCTGGAGCAGGCCAGGGCCGACCGCGCCGAGCTGATCGCCGCCGCCAAGGCCGAGGGCGCCGAGCTGGTGGCCACCTCCGAGGAGGAGGCCGCCGAGGTCCGCCAGTCGGTGGCCGGCATGCACGAGGCCGCCGCCGAGCAGATCGCCGCGCTCAGGGCCGCCGCCGAGGAGGAGGTCGCGGAGGTCCACGAGGCCGCCGAGCAGGACGCCACCGAGCTGCGCGCCCTCGCCGAGCGCGAGACCACCGAGCAGCGCGAGTCCGCCGACGCGTACGCCGCCGAGCTGCGCACCCTGGTCGAGCGGGAGAGCGCCGAGCAGCGCGAGCTCGTCGACCACGAGACCGCCGACCTGCGGGCCCGCACCGAGGCCGAGACCACCGCGCTGCGCGAGCAGACCGAGCTGGAGCTGACCGCCGAGCGGGAGGCCACCGAGAACGAGCTCGGCCGGCAACGCGCCGAGGCCCTGGCCTACGACGAGCAGCTGCGCTCGGACGCCGAGGCCGAGCTGCGCGCCGCCCAGGAGGCCGCCGAACACCTGCGCGCCGACGCCGAGGCGCAGGCTGCCCGTACGGTGGCCGAGGCCGAGGCCCAGGGCGCCCGCACCATCGCGGACGCCGAGGAGCTGGCGGCCGGCCTGCGGGCCGAGGCCGAGGAGTACGCCCTCGCCACCCGCACCCTGGCCGACGATTACGACTCCGCCACCCACGCCCGCGCCGACGCCTTCGACGCCGAGACCCGCGAGGCCGCCGAGCACTTCGACAAGGCCACCCGCGAGCAGGCCAAGTCCGTCCTGGAGAAGGCCTTCGCGGACGCCGAGGCGCTCGGCGAGGACGCCCAGACCACCGCGTTGGCGACCACCGCCGCCGCGGAGGAGCAGGCGGACGCGATGGTCGCCGCCGCCCGCAAGGAGGCGGACCGGCTGGTCGCCGCCGGCGAGGCGGCCGGTCAGGCCGAGGTCGAGAAGGGCCGTTCCGACGCGGACGCCCTGCTCGCCGAGGCCCGCCGGGACGCGACCGCGATCCGGGAGCGCGCCGAGGAGCTGCGCGAGCGCACCGACGCCGAGGTCGAGGCCCTGCACGAGCGCGCCCGCAAGGAGAACGCGGCGGCCATGAAGTCGGCCGGCGAGCGGGTGGACGCGCTGGTGACGGCGGCCCAGGAGCAGCTGACCGAGGCCGAGGAGCAGGCGGTGTCCACCGTCGCCGAGGCCGAGGACCGCGCGGCGGCCCTGGTCGCGGCGGCCGAGGACCGCGCGGCGGAGCTCACCTCGGAGGCCTCCGCGGAGGCCAGCAAGGTCCGCCTGTCGGCCGTCCGCAAGGCGGAGGGCCTGCTGAAGGAGGCGGAGACCAAGCTCGCCAACTCCACGGACCGCGCCGAGGCGCTCATCGAGAAGGCCGAGGCGAAGCTCCAGTCGTCCGAGGCCGAGGCCGAGGAGCGGCTGGACCGGGCCTCCGCCGAGGCGGAGAAGCGGCTGCGGGAGGCCGACGAGGCCGCGGACGAGCAGGTCGAGCTGGCGAAGGCCGAGGCCGAGCGGCTGCTCGCCGAGGCGAAGGCCGAGGCGAAGCGGGTCACCGACGAGGGCCGGCGCGAGCTGGACGAACTGGTGCGCCGCCGCAAGGACATCAACACCGAGATCTCCAGGGTCCAGGACGTGCTGTCCGCCCTGGAGGCGTTCGAGGCGCCGGCGCCGGTCGCCCAGGCCAACGGGGGAAGCAGCAGCAAGAAGGACGGGGGCGCCAAGGCCGGTGCCGGAGTTGGCTCCCCCCGGTCGGGTGGCAATCGCTCCAAGAGCTCACCACCCGATTGAGCGGACATTGGCGGTCATTGTCCGTGAGAGAACGGCATTTCGCCGTCAACACTCCGGTACCGTGTCAGGATTCCCTCAACCACCTCAGCGGTTTGACGACAGGAAGCCCAGAACCCCATGAGCGACAGTCACTCCCCTCACGGCTTCGACCTGGTGCGCCGTGGGTACGAGCGCGCCCAGGTCGACGAGCGGATCACCAAGCTGGTGGCCGACCGTGACAGTGCCTTGACCCGGATCAGCGCGCTGGAGAAGCGCATCGAGGAGCTTCACCTGGAGACCCAGTCCGCCCAGGCGGCGGTCGTGGAGCAGGAGCCCTCCTACGCCGGTCTCGGCGCCCGGGTCGAGAAGATCCTGCGACTGGCCGAGGAGGAGGCCAAGGACCTGCGCGACGAGGCGCACCGCGCCGCCGAGCAGCACCGCGAGCTCGCCGAGGCCGCCGCCCAGCAGGTCCGCACCGAGGCCGAGAACTACGCCAAGGACCGCAAGGCCAAGGCGGAGGACGAGGGGCTGCGGATCGTCGACAAGTCCAAGAGCGACGCCGCCCAGCTGCGCGCCGAGGCCAACAAGGACGCCCAGAACAAGCGCGAGGAGGCGGACGCCCTCTTCGAGGACACCCGCACCAAGGCCGCCCAGGCCGCGCTGGAGTTCGAGACCAACCTGGCCAAGCGCCGCGAGCAGTCCGAGCGGGACCTGGCCGCCCGTCAGGCCAAGGCCGAGAAGCGCCTGGCCGAGATCGAGCACCGGGCCGAGCAGCTGCGCCTGGAGGCCGAGAAGCTGCGCACCGACGCCGAGCGCCGCGCCCGCCAGACCGTCGAGACGGCCCAGCGCCAGTCCGAGGACATCGTGGCGGACGCCAACGCCAAGGCGGACCGCATCCGCAGCGAATCCGAGCGCGAGCTGGCGGCCCTCACCAACCGCCGCGACAGCATCAACGCCCAGCTGACCAACGTCCGCGAGATGCTGGCGACGCTGACCGGCGCGGCCGTGGCCGCCGCCTCGCTGCCGACCGACGACACCATGGGCGTGCCCGCCCAGCAGTCGCGCTGACGTGGGCCGGGTCCGGCGGCACCGCCGGACCCGGAAGCACCGCAGGCCCTGTTGCACCGCAGGCCCTCACCCGCCAGGGTGAGGGCCTGTCGGCCTTTCGCGCCGTCACCGTCTCGGGCGCTTCCGGGGCCTGCCGGAGGGGGCCGCTACCTGGGGTAGGCGCCGTCCGGCCGCTGGTACCCGCTGCTGAGCTGGTTGCCCTCGTCGTCGGAGACGGTGCCGAACCAGGAGGTGCACCAGACCGACACCGAGTCCGGCCAGTACTGCACCTCGAAGGGGTGCCCGGGCCCGTAGTCGCCGTACGAGGTGACGATGAAGGTCTCCCCCGGGCGCATCCAGTAGTCCTCGCCGAGCGGTTCCAGGGTGAGCTCGACCAGCCCCTCGCCCCGGTTGGTCACGGGCATCCGGCCGGTCACCTCCAGGGCCGAGAAGTCCCAGGCCGCCGCGTCCTGGCTCTCCTGGCTCATCCGGCGGCCACCCGGGCGAGCAGGGTGCGCACGACGGTGTCGAAGGCCTCGGGCGCCTCCAGGGCGCTCAGGTGGCCCGCTCCGGGCAGGACGGTCAGCTCGGCGTCCGGCCGGGCCCGCAGCATCAGCTCGGCCTCCTCGGGCGCCACCAGGGCGTCGTGGGCGCCCGCCACGATCGCGGTCGGCACCCGCAGGGCGGCCAGCACGTCCATGGAGTCCGGGCGGGCCGCCATGGCCCGCTGGGCCCAGGCGACGGCGGCCGGCGGTGCGGCGGCGACCATCGCCTCCACCCGCTCCACCAGGTGCTGCGAGTCGGGCCCGAGCTGCCCGGCCGCGACCCGCTCGTCCAGCAGCAGCCGCACGCTGTCCCGCGCGGTGACGGCGGCGGCCACCCGTTCCCGGTTGGTCCGGGCGGCGTCGGTGTCGGCGGTGGCCCGGGTGTTGGCCAGCAGCAGGCCGGACAGCCGGTCGGGGTGGCGGCGGGCGAAGGCCAGCGCCACGTAGCCGCCCATGGAGAGCCCGGCGACCACCGCGCGCTCGATCCCGGCCGCGTCCAGCAGCAGCGCGAGGTCGTCCGCGACCGGGTCCAGCGAGGGCTCGTCGGCGCCCAGCCCGGTGCCGCCGAACCCCCGCTGGTCGGGGGCGAGCACACGCGCTTCGTCCCCGGTCGGACCGGGCAGCGAGTCCAGTTGGGACGACCACATCGAGGCGTTCAGCGGAAAGGCGTGCAGCAGCACGAGTGGTGTTCCGGTACCGCTCTCGCGGACCGACACTGCGGAGGGGAGCTGGGTCATGTCTCCAACCTATTCCGGCGCGCCCGGCGGGCCCACTCAGCGGGCCGCGATACCCCCTTTGTCCTAGCCTGGCAAGGAACTGAGGGAGCGCGAATGATCGAGTTGCACGACCTGACGAAACGTTACGGCAAGACGCTCGCGGTGGACCGGCTCAGCTTCCAGGTCCCCCGGGGCGTGGTGACCGGCTTCCTCGGCCCGAACGGCGCCGGCAAGTCCACCACCATGCGCATGATCCTCGACCTCGACCGCCCGACCGCCGGCCGGGTCACCATCGACGGCAAGCGGTACGGGCAGCTCAGCGAGCCGCTCAAGTACATCGGCGCACTCCTGGAGGCCAAGGCCGTCCACCCCGGCCGCACCGCCCGCGACCACCTGCTCTGGCTCGCCCAGAGCAACCGCATCCCCGAGCGCCGGGTGGACGAGGTGCTCGCCCTGGTCGGCCTCACCCCGGTCGCCCGCAAGCGGGCCCGCGGCTTCTCGCTCGGCATGGGCCAGCGCCTGGGCATCGCCTCCGCCCTGCTCGGCGACCCGGAGATCGTCATGTTCGACGAGCCGGTCAACGGCCTGGACCCGGAGGGCATCCTCTGGATCCGCAACCTGATGAAGCGCCTCGCCACCGAGGGCCGGACGGTCTTCGTCTCCTCCCACCTGATGAGCGAGATGGCCGTCACCGCCGACCACCTGGTGGTCATCGGACGGGGCCGGCTGCTCGCCGACCTGCCGATGCCGGAGTTCATCCGCCGCAACTCCCGCTCCTCCGTACGGCTGCGCGCCCCCGAGCCCGAGCGGCTGCTCGACGTACTGGCCGAGGCCGGCCTGCGGCACGAGCCGGGCCCGGACGGCTCCTACGAGGTGGTCGACGGGGACATCGCACGGCTCGGCGAGCTGTTCGCCGGGCACGGCGTGGTGCTGCACGAGCTCAGCCCGCAGCAGGCCTCGCTGGAGGAGGCGTTCATGCAGATGACGGCCGACTCGGTGGAGTACCACGCGGGGGACGGACCGGGTCTGGACGCGGCCGGCGCAGCCGGCGAGTGGGGCGCCGGCTGGAAGGCGGGCGGCGCCCGGCAGACCACCACCGCACGGCAGGAGGAGAACTGAGATGGCGTCCTTCCCGGCGATCCTGCGCTCCGAGTGGACGAAGATCCGCAGCGTCCGCTCGACGGTCTGGACGCTCGCGCTGACCTTCGTCGTCACGGTCGGCATCGGCGCGCTGCTGTCCCTGCTCACCAACAACAACTTCACCGAGTTCCGCCGCAACGAACAGTCCCCGTTCGACGCCACCGGGACGTCCTTCGCCGGCATCATGCTCGGCGAGCTGGCGATCATCGTCTTCGGCGTGCTGGCGATCGGCAACGAGTACAGCAGCGGCATGATCCGGGTCACCCTGGCCGCCGTCCCGCAGCGCGCCACGCTGCTCACCGGCAAGGCGGTGGTGCTCGGCGCGCTGGCCCTCGTGGTCTCGCTGGTGACGGCCTTCGTCACCTTCTTCGTCGGCCAGTCGCTGCTCGGCCCGCACTCCACCACGATCGGCGAGCCCAACGTGCTGCGGGCGGTGTTCGGGGCCGCGCTGTACCTGACGATGCTCTGCCTGTTCTCGGCCGGCGTCACCACGATGCTGCACAACCAGACGCTCGCGCTCGGCGTCCTGGTGCCGTTCTTCTTCCTGCTCTCGCCGATCCTCTCGGCGGTGCCGAAGGTCAAGACCCTGGCCCACTACTTCCCCGACTACGCGGGCTCGCGGATGCTGCTGGTGTACGAGCAGCACGGCCAGCCGTACGGGCCGTGGACCGGCTTCCTCATCTGTCTCGCCTGGACGGCCGCGGCGCTGGTCGGCGGTGCGCTGGTGCTCAGGAAGCGCGACGCCTAGCGTCTCCGGTCCGGCTCGGCCGGACCGTCAGTACCGCGGAGCGCCGCGGCCTCGCAGGACGTTGGAGGCCCGGCGCTCCCGCGCTCCCCAGCAGGCGCGGTGCCAGTGCCGCCGGTCGTCCACCCCCGCGCCGTGCATCGGCCAGGCCACCACGTGGCCCACCCCCGGCGGGATCTCCTGGTCGCAGCCCGGGCAGCGGTAGAACCGGCCCGCCGTCCCGGCGACCGTCTGGACGATCCAGTCGTCGCCCTGGTAGCTCTCGGTGCGGCGCAGCGAACCGCCGAGCGGGGCGGCCGCCGGCTCCGCGCTCTCGCGGGGGGCGGCGCTCTTGATGCGGTTGCGGCGCGGCGACACGGCGGACTCCCTCTCCTCCGGGGCTCTGGGTCGTTCCAGCCTACGGCCGGGCGGACTCCCCCACGGCCACTACCACGGGTCCCTCCGGCACTTCGGGGTTTTTGCCGAGATCCACCCGATCATCGGGGAAATCGAGGGTTCCGCGTGCCATTGGCACATGACATCGGATACCCACAGGGGGAGAAGGCGGGGCCCGCAGACCCTGCGCGCACCCGAGGAGGACCAACGATGAGCAAGACCAGCGCCCGCGCCGAGAGCGGCCGGCCCGTCGGGGTCCGGCCGGCCGCCCCCGGTCCGACGCTGACGTCCGTCCCCCCGGTCACGGCCGTCACGGCCGTCGCGGGCGAGCCGCTGCCGGCACCCCAGCGGGCGGGAGCACTGCCGCCGTCCACCGGCCCGGTGCGGGTCGGCCTGTTCCTGCTGTCCGCGCAGTTCCCCGGGCAGAGCCACGGCGAGGCGCTGGAGCGGACCGTCGAGTCCGCCGTCGAGGCCGAACGCGCCGGGCTGGACAGCGTCTGGCTGGCCGAGCACCACTTCGTGCCGTACGGGGTGTGCCCGGACGCCGCCACGCTGGCCGCGATGCTGCTCGGCCGCACCCGCCGGATCGGCGTCGGCACGGCGGTCAGCGTGCTCTCCACCCGCCATCCGGTGGGGCTCGGCGAGCAGGCCGCGCTGCTGCACCTCACCTCCGGCGGCCGGTTCACCCTCGGGGTGGGCCGCGGTGGGCCGTGGATCGACCTGGACGTGTTCGGCGGCGGCGTGGACGCCTTCGAGAAGGGCTTCCCGGAGCGCCTCGACCTGCTGCTGCGCTGGCTGCGCGGCTCCCGCGTGGGCGCGGACGGCCCGCAGTTCGCCTTCCCCGAGGTCGCCGTGGTGCCACGGGCGACCGAGCCGGTGCGGCGGCCGGCCCTGAGCAGCTGGCTGGGCCTCGGCGGGAAGTCCGGCCCGGTGCGCTTCCCGCGCCAGCGCCGGGACGACGAGGGCCTCGGCGAGGCGCTCACCGCCGCCGGACGGCCGGTGGCCGGACCGCCCGTGGTGGTCGCCTGCACCTCGCCGGGCGGGGTGCGGCTGGCCGCCGAGCGCGGCCTGCCGATGCTGCTCGGCATGCACTCCGGGGACGACGACAAGCTGCGGATGCTGGAGCTGTACCGGACCGCCTGGCTGGCCGCCGGGCGCGGCGAGGAGCAGCTGCGCCGGATCGGCCGCCAGCACGTCGCGGCCGGGGTGGCCCAGGTCGACGACCGTACCTCGGCGGCCCGGTCCACCCTGCTGGACGCGATGCCCGGCTGGTTCGAGTACGGGCTCGGCGCCCATCGCACCGTGGACGGCCGCGAGCGCAGGATGCGCGATCCGCGCCAGTACACCGAGCTGCTCTGCGACCTGCACGCGGTGGGCACCCCGCGGCAGTGCGCCGACCGGCTGCTGGCCACCGCCGAGCGCACCGGCATCCGGCGCTTCGCCCTGCTCGCCGAGGGCAGCGGCGACCAGGAGGCGACCCTGCACAACATCGCCCGGCTCGGCTCCGAGGTGCTGCCGCAACTGGGCTAGCAGCTGGGCCGGGGCCCGGGCCGCCGCCCCTGCCCCCGTTCCGGGGGACGGGGGCGGCCGGCGCCGCAGCGGGGTACGGCGGGGTCAGCAGTCCCGCAGTTCCTCGGACTGGTTGAGCAGCTGCTCGCGGACCGAGGTGAAGCGGTCGTACCGTGCCTCGTTGGCCTCGGACGGCAGGAACACCGCGACCCGGTGGCAGTTCTGGAAGGCCAGCCGCACCCCGAAGTGGCGCTGGAGTGCGCCCCGGATGGCGTCGCTGGCGAGCGCGCGCAGCAGCTGGCCGCGGGCCTGCTCGCTGGGCGGTGGTACCTGGTTGTCGGCGAAGTCGGTGTTGTCGACCTTCGCCTGGGCGACCAGCGAGCTGATCAGGTCCCAGGCGTACGGCAGCGAGACGCGGACGCAGTCGACGAATTCCCGCTCGTCGACCTCGCCCCGCTCGGCCTTCTCCAGCAGGGCCGGTGAGACGTCGAGCGACATGGATTCTCCTCTCGCGGTCCACCCGCGCGGCGCCCGGGTGGTCGTGCGTAGGTCAAGCTCACAGTGAGGGTGGCGGATTCGCATGGGGCGTCCGGAACGACCGAGGGACAGGGGTTTCCGGCGCCTTCGCGACAGCGGCGGCACCACGGGACGTGACGCCCTGGATACCGAACGCGCTCAGGACAGCGTGGCAGTCAACGGCGGGGCGGGCCGGTCATTCCCGGGGATTGCTTCGGAAATATGTTGCGGTGCACCAGATTGGCCGGATCCCGTCGGATCGTTCATCTGAAGTCTCCATCCCCGTTGACAGCGATCCCGCGAGCGTGCCGTCACACACCGTAGCGACTCGACGGAAGGGGCGCCAGACCTCGACGGGGCGGTGGCGGGACCGCAGGACCTCCATGTTGGCCGGGTTCGCGCTTTCTTCACCCCGCCGTCGCGGAATCGCATCAACTGGCCCTGGTGGGCTAGCGTGGTCGACCGTGCGTCTCGTAATTGCCCGCTGCTCAGTCGACTATGCCGGTCGGCTCTCCGCCCATCTGCCCTCCGCCACCAGGCTGATCCTGGTCAAGGCCGACGGCAGCGTCAGCATCCACGCCGACGACCGCGCCTACAAGCCGCTCAACTGGATGTCCCCGCCGTGCGTCCTCAAGGAGGCCGACGGGGTCTGGACGGTGGAGAACAAGGCCGGCGAGAAGCTCATCATCACGCTGGAGGAGGTGCTGCACGACTCGTCCCACGAGCTCGGGGTCGACCCGGGCCTGATCAAGGACGGCGTGGAGGCACACCTCCAGGAGCTGCTCGCGGACCGGATGGAGGTGCTCGGTGCCGGCTGGTCGCTGATCCGCCGCGAGTACCCCACCGCGATCGGCCCGGTGGACATCCTCTGCCGCGACGCCGACGGCGCCACGGTGGCCGTCGAGATCAAGCGCCGTGGCGAGATCGACGGCGTCGAGCAGCTCACCCGCTACCTCGAACTCCTCAACCGGGACCCGCTGTTGGCCCCGGTCAAGGGCATCTTCGCCGCGCAGGAGATCAAGCCGCAGGCCCGCGTGCTGGCCACCGACCGCGGCATCGGCTGCGTGGTGCTGGACTACGACGAGCTGCGCGGCATCGACGACGACAAGCTCAAGCTGTTCTGACCGCTCAGGTCGGGCTCGACGACGGACTGAACGTTCCGGTCGGACTGACCGGGCCGGTCGGCGGCGAACTCGGCTTGTCGGTCGCGGCGGAGGGATTCGGCGACGGCGAGGTGCCGGTGCCGCCGCCACCGGGCTGAGTGCCACCCCCGCCGGCGCCACCCCCGCCGGCGCCGCCTCCGCCCGGACCACCGGGGTTCGGGCCCGGCGGCTGCGGCTGGCCCGGTGCGGGCGGCTGCGGCTGCTGCGGGGTCTGCGACCCGCCCGCCCCCGGCGAGGAGCTCGGCTTCCTCGTCGGCGAGGCGCTCGGCGAGTGGGAGGCGCTGCCGCTCGCGGACGGCTCCGGGCTGCCGCCCTGCGTCGTCGCGGCGCTCGGCCCGGCACCGGCCGTTCCCGGCGCGGTGCTGCCGGAGGGCTGCGGGAACGGCGGGTCCTGGGTGCCGCCGCCGTCCAGCCGGCCGTTGTGCGGGTCCTTCCCCCTGACCTCGTCCGGCCCGCTGAAGCTCATCGCCACCGCCGTGCCGAGGACCCCCAGGGTCAGCACCGCCGTGGAGACCACGACCGCCCGCCGCCGCCTGCTGGACTTCAGTCCGGCCGGCACCCGGGCCGCGATCTTGCGGATCACCGGGGCGCGGCCGGGCGCCGCCACGGCGGGCGCGGCGGCCGGCAGCTGCCGGCCCTCGGCGCGCAGCAGGTCGAGCATCCGGCGCGCCGCGGCCGTCCCGCGCTGCTCGCCCGCGGTGGTCCGCAGGGTGAGCGCGGTCTCCAGTTCGGCGATGGCCCGGGAGGGCTGCCGGACGCAGACGGCGTGCACGCCCGCCTCGTGGTGGAACCAGGCCTGGTCGACCGCCGAACCGGTGTGCCGGGCCGCCTCCAGACCGAGCTGGAGCACCCGCTCCCAGGCGCCCCAGCGCAGCGACAGCGCCAGCGCGGGCGCCGCCGCCCGGGCGAGCCGGACCATCGCGTCGTGCCGCCCGGCGGTGCGGTCGGCGAGCAGCACGCCGATCATCACCTCGGCCTCGGCGGCGACCTGTTCCAGCGTCACCGAGCTGTGCCCCACCCACCAGGCGAAGTGCTGGGCGGCTCCGTCGACACAGCCGCGGGCCGGCCAGTGCGGGGCGAGCAGTTCGAGCGCGCCGGCGGTCAGCCGGTGGTGCCCGCCGATGGACACCGCCAGTCCGGCGTCGGCGAGTTCGGCGAGGGCGGCCTCGCCCTGCCCGACGTCGATCAGCGCCGGCAGGTGCGGCGCGGTGGGGCACTCGCCGCCGAGCGCGACGGTGAGCCGCAGCACGGCCTGCGCGGGCTCGCTCAGCCCCTCGGCGAGCCGGACCGCGGGCGAGGCGGTCTCCGCCACCGAGGGCAGCGGGACGGTGCTGCGCAGCGCGTTCTCCCGGACCGCCGGGTCCGCGTCGTGGACGGGCTCGTCGACGGCCCCGAAGACGTCCATCCGGTCGTCCTCGGCGGCGACCAGCGCGTCCACCGAGACGTCCCGCTGGCGCAGCAGCGCGGCGGCCTGGACGAAGCGCAGCGGGAGGCCCTCGGACTCGAACCAGAGGTCCACCGCCCAGGCCTTCTCGGCGACGTCCAGCGGCCGGCCGGCCAGCCGGGCGGTGAGGGCGAGGCAGGCGGAGCGGGAGAGCCCGGCCACCAGGTGGTCCTGGAGCCGGGAGCCGGGCGGCAGCGGCGGGCCCTCCGGGGCGGCGGAGATCAGGAAGGCGCAGCCGGGGGCGGCGGCGAGCAGGTCCTCCAGCTCGGCGCCGGAGGGCTCGGCGGCGTCGATCACCACGATCGCGCCGACCTCGGCGAGGTGGGCGGCCAGCTGCCCGGGGTCGGGGCGGTAGCCGGGGGCGTGGTGGGTGGCCGCGAAGAGGTCCTGGAGCAGGTCGGCGACGGTCCGGCGGTGGCCGCAGAGCTGCACCACGCCGCCGGGGGCGAGGTCGGCGGCGGCCTCGGCGACGGCCGACAGCAGTGCGCTGCGGCCCGAGCCGGCCTGGCCGACCAGGCGTATCGAGCGGCCCTCGGCGAGCAGGGCGAGCAGTTCGGCGGTGTCGGCCTCGCGGTCCAGCAGCGGCAGGTCGGCGGGCCCGGCGCCGAGCGCGAGCGGGCCGACCGCGCGGCCGACGCCGCCGGCCGGGCCGCGGGCGGGTTCGCTGCGTTCGATCCGGCGCGGACGCGGCCGCCACTCCTCGGGACAGGGTCTGGCCTCGGAGCCGTCCGGCGCGCCGACGCCCACCAGCAGGCCGCCGGAGACCAGTTCGCCGCCACGGGTGCGGACGGCCTCCTGCCGGAACTCCCCGGATGGCTGTGCCACGTTCTGCTCCGCATCGTGCTCGGCCGGCGGCGCCCCGCGCCGCCCGGCTGACGTCCCGGTGGCGGCCGCGGCCGGGCTGGAGGCAGCCCCGCGGCCGTCTTCTGACGGGCAGACTCTTGCACATTCGGCGCCGGCCGTGCAGGGCGGTCCGCGGCGGAGGGCCGGTCCGCGGCGCTGACCAGGGAGGTTGCGCGGACGGGGCCGGAGTGCGCAGGCGCACGCTCGCGGCGCGCGGCGCGGTGGGGGTCAGAGAGCCATCCCGTGCGCCTCGGCGGCGCCGTCGACGGCCAGGATGCGGTGCAGCTTGGTGGCCACCAGCAGTCGCTGGAGCTGGGCCGGGACGGAGCGCAGCACCAGCCGGCGGCCGATCCGGCCGGCCCGGCGGTGGGTGCCCATGATCACGCCGAGTCCGGTGGCGTCCCAGAACTCCAGCCGGCCGAGGTCGAGCACGAGGTCGCCGAGGCCGCCGTCCACGGCTTGGTGCAGCCGGGCCCGGGCGTCGGCGGCGGTGCGCACGTCGAGGCGGCCTTCGATGGCCAGCGCCCTGTGGTCGCCGGTGATGCGCATGCTCTCCTCCTTCGCCTGGACGGCCTGGTGCGGGGCGGGTCCGCCCCGGTCGTGCCGGGGGCGGGAGCGGGGGGTGCATCCGGGCGGGCCGCAGCCCCACGCCCGGACCCGGGCGGAATGCCGGGTTCCTTCATCTGACGGTGAACCGGCTCCGCAGGTTGCTGGTTCCGGCCAGATCTGAAGCAACTTCACCCGTCCGAGGGAATATACGCAGGTCGCCCCCACACCTACGCTCGATTACCGCCCAAATCACCCGTCTGCGGCACCGGGCGTGAGGAAACTCACCCGCCCCGGTGGAGCGGGCCGTACGATGCTCCGATCGCACGGCCCGCCGGTCGTTCAGCCCCGCCGGCTCACTTGCCCTCGTACGGGTAGAAGCCGCGGCCGCTCTTGCGGCCCAGGTCACCGGCGGTGACCATGCGGGCCATGATCTCCGGCGCCGCGAACTTCTCGTCCTTGGTCTCGGTGTAGATGTTCTGGGCGGCGTGCAGCAGGATGTCCACGCCGGTCAGGTCGGCGGTCTGCAGCGGGCCCATCGCGTGGCCGAAACCGAGCCGGCAGGCGGTGTCGATGTCCTCGGCGGTGGCCACGCCCGACTCGTAGAGCTTGGCGGCCTCGACGACCAGGGCGGTGATCAGGCGGGTGGTGATGAAGCCGGCCACGTCGCGGTTGACGACCACGACGTCCTTGCCGACGCCCTCGGCGTAGGCGCGGGCGGCGGCCAGCGTCTCGTCGCTGGTCTTGTAGCCGCGGACCAGCTCGACCAGCTTCATCATCGGGACGGGCGAGAAGAAGTGGACGCCGACGACCGACTCCGGGCGCCCGGTGACGGCGGCGATCCGGGTGATCGGGATGGCGGAGGTGTTGGAGGCCAGCACGGCGCCGTCCTTGGCGAGCTTGTCCAGCTCGCGGAA
Organism: Kitasatospora sp. NPDC005856; assembly: GCF_040629945.1. Taxonomy (NCBI): domain Bacteria; kingdom Bacillati; phylum Actinomycetota; class Actinomycetes; order Kitasatosporales; family Streptomycetaceae; genus Kitasatospora; species Kitasatospora sp. NPDC005856. Next base: position 36,889 of record NZ_JBEXWT010000028.1, read on the forward strand.
GACGCCCTCCTTGACCTCCAGGTTCTCGAACACGGCCTCGACCACGATGTCGGCCTCGGCGACGGCGCCCAGGTCGGTGGTGGTGGTGATCCGGCCCAGCGCGGCCTCGGCGTCCTCGGCGCTCAGCCTGCCCTTGGCGACGAACTTGTCGTAGGAGGCGCGGATGCCCGCCAGGCCCCGCTGGAGCGCCTCCTCGGTGACGTCCCGCAGCACCACCGGGTGGCCGGCCTGCGCGGACACCTGGGCGATGCCGGCGCCCATCAGGCCGGCACCGATCACGGCGATCTGCTTGCTGGACGCATTGCTCATGGCTGGGTCTCCCGATGCCGTCGCCGCCCCGCGGGCGGACCCTGAAAGCGGCTCAGGGCAGGGGTCACCGCCGCTCGAGCCGCGTCGCTCAATTCTCCTGCCTCGCTGACGCTCGGCAGTCGCTTTTCGCGGAGTTCGCGGTTCCCGTGGTTCGCTCGCTCCGCTCGCTCACGCGGACTCTAATGCCCGGATCCCCCCGCGCCATAGCAATCGAGAGTGTGATCTGCAACCGACATGGTCAGGTGATCAGACGGTCAGACCGTCAGCCCGAGGTCCTGCGCCAGGATCGCCGCCTGCACCCGGCTGCGCAGCCGCAGCTTCGCCAGGATCCTGCTGACGTGCGTCTTGGTGGTCGCCTCCGCCATCTCCAGCCGGGCCGCGATCTCCCCGTTGGACATCCCGGCGCCGATGCAGGCCAGCACTTCCCGCTCGCGGCCGGTCAGCGCCCCCACCGCGGCCCGGGCCTCCGGGCCGACCGGCCGCTCGGGGCGGGCGAAGGACCCGATCAGCCGCTTGGTCACCGAGGGCGCCAGCATCCCGTCCCCGCGCGCCACCGTGCGGATGCCCTCGATCAGGGTGTCCGCCTCCAGGTCCTTGAGCAGGAACCCGGACGCGCCGGCCCGCAGCGCGCCGTAGACGTACTCGTCCAGGTCGAAGGTGGTCAGCACGAGCACCTGGCCGGCCCCGGCGGCGACCACCTCGCGGGTCGCCGAGACGCCGTCCAGCCGGGGCATCTGCACGTCCATCAGCACCACGTCCGGCCGCAGCTCCAGGGCCATCCGGACGGCCTCCTCACCGTCGGCGGCCTGCCCGACCACCTCGAACTCCGGCTCGGCGCGCAGGATCATCACCAGCGCCGCCCGCACCGCCGCCTGGTCCTCGGCCACCAGCACCCGGATCGTCATGCCCGCCCCTCGTTCCCCTGGGCGCGCGGCAGCACCGCGCGCACGCTCCAGCACCCGTCCTTCGGCCCGGCCTCGAAGCTGCCGCCGAGCAGCCCGGCCCGCTCCGCCATGCCCACCAGTCCGGCCCGGGCGCCGGGCAGTCCACGGCCCGGCCCGCCCCGGTACGGGCTGTCGACGGCGATCCGCAGCTCCTGCGGCGCGAACTCCAGCCGCAGGCTGACCAGTCCGGGCCCGGCGTGCTTGAGGGCGTTGGTCAGCGACTCCTGGACGATCCGGTAGGCGGCCAGCCCGACCGGCACCGGCACGTCCCCGCGCTCGCCGCGCTCGTCCAGCTCGAAGTCCAGCCCGACGTCCCGGCCGGCCGGCCGGGCCTTGGCCAACAGGGCGTCCACCGCGGCCAGGTCGGGCGCCGCGTAGGACTCGTCCACCTCTCCCCCGCCACTGTCCCGGAGCAGTCCGATCATGCGTCGCATTTCGGCCAATCCCTGGACGCTGTTCTCCCGGATCACCGCCAGCACCTCCACCAGCGGATCGTCCTCGGGCAGGTTCCGGCGTCTGGCCACCGACTGGGCGCCGGTGGCGTGGATCGCGATCGCCGACAGGTGGTTGGCCACCACGTCGTGCAACTCCCTTGCCATCCTGGCCCGTTCGGCGCCGACTGCCTCGCGCCGGTCCAGCTCCGAGAGCAGCGCGGTCTGCTCCGCCCGCAGCCGCTCGGCCTCCGCCTCCTTCCGGTGCTTGCGCACCACGTCGCCGCTCCACACCGGGCCCAGGAAGACCAGCGTGCTGACCACCACGATCAGCAGCGCGAAGGAGGTGCCGCCGTAGACGGCCGCCAGGGTGGACAGCACCAGCACCGTGGCCCCGCCGGACAGGTGCAGCACCCGGGACATCCGCGGGCTGCCGTAGATCACCGCCGCGTACAGCAGGTCGGTGTACATGATCAGCGTGGCGACCAGGTTGCCGGCGAACACGCTCGCCGCGAAGACCAGCCCACCGACCGACACCGCCAGCGCCGGCCTGGTCCGCCGGAGCAGCTCCAGCCCGGCCATCGCCAGCAGCGGCGCCAGCACCGCCCACGGCGGCACCCGGTCGGCCTGGTCGTACGCCCCGAAGACGATCAGCACCGCGCCGCCGAGCAGCCCGGCGAGGGCGATCAGCTGGTCCTGGCGGCGCGGGGACAGGGCGGGGAACGGGAAGGGCACGTTCCCCATCTCACCATCCCCGACGGCCGGCCGGTTCCGGTCCACGGAGGAGCCCGCTACATCGAAAGGTGCAGGCCCGGACGGCACCCCGAGACGACGACACCGGCGGGCCCGCGCACCAGGCTGAAGGCACCGCCGAGACACCCGGGAGCAGAACGTGATCGTCACCCTCGTCGTCGCGGCCGAGATCTCCTTCTGGATCCTGCTCGGCCTCGGCCTCACCAGCCGCTACCTGCTCCGGTGGCGCCGCACCAGCACCGCGCTGCTGGTCGGCCTGCCGGTGGTGGACCTCACCCTGTACGCCCTGACCGTCCTCGACCTGCGCGGCGGCGCCACCGCGAGCTGGACCCACGCCCTGGCCGCGAGCTACGCGGGCTTCTCGATCGGCTACGGCCCCTCGCTGGTCCGCTGGGCCGACCGGCACTTCCTGCACCGCTTCGCCGGCGGTCCCAAGCCGCTGCCCTCGCCCAAGTACGGGCCGGAGCGGACCAGGTACGAGTGGCAGATCGCCGGCCGCACGGTCGTGTCGGCGGCGATCACGCTGAGCCTGATCACCCTGCTCGTCCCGCTCTCCGCGGGCTCCGCGCACTTCGGCACCTTCTCCCAGTGGTACCTCAAGCTGGGCATCGCGGCCGTGGTCAACGTGATCGTGGCCGGCTGCTACTCGCTCTGGCCCAAGGAGCCGCCGGCCGGCGTGCCGGTCGAGAACGGCCGGGTGGTCACCGAGAAGCGCGACGCCCGCACCCGCACCCCGGCCGGACGGCCCTGAGGCACCGGACGGCCCCGAGACGCCGGGGGCCCGTCCTCGGACCCCCGCGGGGGAGGGTCCGAGGACGGGCCCCCGGCCTGCCCGACGGCGTCAGCGCCCCAGAGGGCCTGTCTAGCGGTTCTCGCCCGGGACCCAGAGCACGTCCCCGCGCTCCTTGTTGGCCACCCGGGCCAGGATGAACAGCAGATCGGACAGCCGGTTGAGGTACTTCGCGGTCAGCGGGTTGACGCTGTCGCCGTGCTCCGCGATCGCCGACCAGGTCGAGCGCTCGGCCCGCCGCACCACCGTGCAGGCCAGGTGCAGGTGGGCCGCCCCGGGCGTGCCCCCCGGCAGGATGAAGCTGCGCAGCTTCTCCACGCGCGCCAGGTACTCGTCGCAGTCCGCCTCCAGCCGGTCGATGTAGGACTGCAGCACCCGCAGCGGCGGGTACTTCGGGTCCTCCACCACCGGGGTGGACAGGTCGGCGCCGACGTCGAACAGGTCGTTCTGGATCCGGACGAGCACCGCCGTCATGTCCTGCGGCAGCTCACCGGCGGCCAGGGCCACGCCGATCGCGGCGTTGGCCTCGTTGGCGTCCGCGTAGGCGATCAGTCTCGGGTCGGTCTTGCTGGTCCGGCTCATGTCGCCGAGCGCGGTGGTGCCGTCATCGCCGGTACGGGTGTAGATGCGCGTCAGATTGACCATGCGGCCAGAGTAGCCGCCGGGTTAGGCTCCGTTAACCCCGCCTCGGAGCACCCCGGCGCACCCAGGAGCACCTCGGAGCTCCCAGGACCGGTTCGGAGCTCGCTACGCGACGTTGACCCTCTGCCCCGGCGGGGCCGCCTCCAGCCAGGCCAGGAAGCCGGTCAGCGCGTCCTCGCTCATCGCCAGCTCCAGCGGCGCCCCGTTGTGCAGGCAGCGCAGCACCACCGAGCCGGACAGCAGCGCCAGCTCCTCCTGGCCCTCCGGGTAGCGCCGGCCGAGCACCTCGATCTCCCGGCGCGGCAGCACCTTGCGCGGCCGCGGGGCGTACGAGAAGACCCGGAACCACTCGATCGAGTCACCGCTGTACCGGCCGATACCAAAAACCCACCCCTTGCCGTCGGTCGGGGGGACCGGGGCGGAGGTGGGTTTGCCGTTCTCGTCGAGGTCGGGCTGGGTCGACGCGTCGGCCGGCATTTTGAGCCGGTAACTGCAGTCGAAGGTGCCGCCGACCCGCTGGATCAGGCGGCGCCGGACGGCGAAGGCCATCAGCCCGATCACACCCAGGGCCACGACCGCCGCACACACCACAAGCGCGAGGACCATGCTCACCCACCTCCTCGCTACCCGCGTTCCCCGTAGCGGTCGTATCAAGCGACCGCGCTGACCTACCAACTACGACGACAGTCCCGGGGTCACGCTCGCGCGTCCCCGGGACCGTCGGTCGACCCCGCTAAGCCGGGGTCCGGCGCACTCAGGCGTGGGCCTTGAGGCCGCGCGCCGCGAACAGACGGACCTCGGCGCGCCGCTCGGCGTGCTCGTCCAGGTCCGACTTGGCCTTCTCCAGTGCGCGCTCGGCACGCGCGACGTCGATCTCGTCCGCCAGCTCGGCGATCTCCGCGAGCAGAGACAGCTTGTTGTCGGCGAAGGAGATGAAGCCGCCGTGCACCGCGGCGATCACGGTGCCGCCGTCCACCGTGCGGATGGTGACGGGACCGGTCTCCAGCACGCTCAGCACCGGGGTGTGTCCCGGCATGATGCCGGTGTCACCGGAGGCCGTACGGGCGACGACGATGGTGGCCGCACCGGACCACACCTTGCGGTCGGCTGCGACCAGCTCGACGTGCAGCTCAGCCAACGTGGGCTCCTAGGCTCATGCAACGCCCGATTACTCGGGAGTTTCGGTAAGAATAACGGCCCCGCGCCTCCGGCATGAAACCGGCGGCACGGATTTGACCGGAATCACAGCCGATGCGACGCGAGGGGTGGTCCCCAGGCTCGGGGGCCACCCCTCACGGTCACGCACAGCTGCTACCGGCCGCGATTACTTCTTCGCCAGCTCGGCGGCGTTCTTCTCGAGGTCCTCGATGCCACCGCACATGAAGAAGGCCTGCTCCGGGACGGAGTCGTACTTGCCGTCCGCGATCGCGTTGAAGGCCTCGATGGTCTCCGACAGCGGGACCGTCGAACCCTCGACACCGGTGAACTGCTTCGCCACGTAGGTGTTCTGCGAGAGGAAGCGCTCGATGCGACGGGCACGGTGGACCGTGACCTTGTCCTCCTCGGACAGCTCGTCGATACCGAGGATCGCGATGATGTCCTGGAGGTCCTTGTACTTCTGCAGGATCCCCTTGATACGGATGGCCGTGTCGTAGTGGGTCTGCGCGATGTACCGCGGGTCGAGGATGCGGGACGTGGAGTCCAGCGGGTCGACGGCCGGGTAGATGCCCTTCTCCGAGATCGGGCGCGACAGAACGGTCGTCGCGTCCAGGTGGGCGAAGGTGGTGGCCGGCGCCGGGTCGGTCAGGTCGTCCGCGGGGACGTAGATCGCCTGCATCGAGGTGATCGAGTGACCGCGGGTCGAGGTGATGCGCTCCTGCAGGAGGCCCATCTCGTCGGCCAGGTTCGGCTGGTAGCCCACCGCGGAGGGCATGCGGCCGAGCAGGGTCGACACCTCGGAACCGGCCTGGGTGAACCGGAAGATGTTGTCGATGAAGAGGAGCACGTCCTGCTTCTCGACGTCACGGAAGTACTCCGCCATGGTCAGCGCGGAGAGCGCGACGCGCAGACGGGTGCCCGGCGGCTCGTCCATCTGGCCGAAGACCAGCGCGGTCTTGTCCAGAACGCCCGAGTCGACCATCTCGTCGATGAGGTCGTTGCCCTCACGGGTGCGCTCGCCGACACCGGCGAACACCGACACACCACCGAAGTTCTCGGCGACGCGGTAGATCATCTCCTGGATCAGAACGGTCTTGCCGACACCGGCACCACCGAACAGACCGATCTTGCCACCCGTGACGTACGGGGTGAGGAGGTCGATGACCTTGATGCCGGTCTCGAACATCTCGGTCTTGGACTCGAGGTCCTTGAACTCCGGGGCCTTGCGGTGGATCGGCCAGCGGACCTCGACCTGCTTGTCGAACTCCGCCGGGTCGACGTTCAGCACGTCACCGAGGGCGTTGAACACCTTGCCCTTGGTGATCTGGCCGACCGGGACGGAGATCGCCGCACCGGTGTCGGTGACCTGCGAACCACGGACCAGGCCGTCGGTCGGCTGCATCGAGATGCCGCGGACCATGCCGTCGCCGAGGTGCTGGGCGACCTCGAGGGTCAGGGTCTTCTTGCCCGTGCCGTCGGGGTTGTCCACCTCGACGTGCAGGGCGTTGTACATGTCCGGGATCGCGTCGACGGGGAACTCCACGTCGACGACCGGGCCGATGACCCGCGCGACGCGGCCCGTCGCCGTGGTCGGCTCAACAGTGGTGGTCATACTCATTCGCTCCCGCGGCTAGCGTCGGCGAGGGCGTTGGCGCCGCCGACGATCTCGCTGATTTCCTGGGTGATCTCGGCCTGACGGGCCGAGTTGGCAAGCCGCGTGAGCGACTTGATGAGCTCGCCGGCGTTGTCCGTCGCGCTCTTCATCGCGCGGCGGCGGGCGGCGTGCTCGGAAGCGGCCGACTGCAGCAGCGCGTTGTAGATCCGGCTCTCGACGTACCGCGGCAGCAGCGCGTCCAGGACGCCCTCCGCCGACGGCTCGAAGTCGTACAGCGGGAAGATCTCCGCCTTGGCCGGCGTCTGGTCGCTGAGCTGGACCTCGTCCAGCTTCAGCGGCAGCAGCCGCGCCTCGACCGCGTTCTGCGTCAGCATCGACACGAACTCGGTGGAAACCAGGTGGAGTTCGTCCACACCGCCGGTCTCGGCCGTGAAGGCCTCGATCAGGTCGGCCGCCACGGTCTTCGCGTCACCGTACGTCGGCTTGTCCGAGAATCCCGTCCACGAGCCCTCGATCGTCAGACCGCGGAACGTGTAGTACGAGACGCCCTTGCGGCCGATGATGTACGCCACCACGTCCTTGCCCTCGGACCGCAGGCGCTCGGAGAGCACCAGCGAAGCCTTGATGGCGTTGGTCGAGTAGCCGCCCGCCAGGCCGCGGTCCGCCGTGATCAGCAGGACCGCCGCGCGCTTGGCGTTCGGGTTCTCGGTGGTGAGCGGGTGCTTGGCGTTGGACCGGGTGGCCACCGCCGTCACCGCCCGGGTGAGCTCGTCGGCGTACGGAGTGGAGGCGGCCACCGCGCGCTGCGCCTTGACGATGCGCGACGCGGAGATCATCTCCATCGCCTTGGTGATCTTCTTCGTCGCGGTGACAGAGCGGATCCGGCGCTTGTAGACCCGAAGCTGTGCTCCCATGGGTCGTTACGTCCTTTCCCTCGCTACCGGACTCAGGCCTGCTCGGAGAGCAGCTTGCCGTCAGCGGTCTGGTAACCCTGCTTGAAGGCGTCGATCGCGCTGGTCAGCGCGTCGATGGTGCCGTCGGCCAGCAGGCCGGTCTCGACGATGCCGGCGAGCAGGTCCTTGTGCTGCAGGCGGACGTGGTCCAGGAACTCGCGCTCGAAGCGGCGGATCTCGGCGACCGGGACGTCGTCCAGCTTGCCGTTGGTGCCGGCCCAGATGGAGACGACCTGCTCCTCGACCGGGAACGGCTGGTACTGGCCCTGCTTCAGCAGCTCGACCATGCGCGCACCGCGCTCCAGCTGGGCCTTGGAGGCCGCGTCCAGGTCGGAACCGAAGGCGGCGAAGGCCTCCAGCTCGCGGTACTGGGCGAGGTCCAGACGCAGGCGGCCGGCGACCGAGCGCATGGCCTTGATCTGGGCGGAGCCACCGACGCGGGAGACCGAGATACCGACGTTCACGGCCGGGCGGATGCCGGCGTTGAACAGGTCGGACTCCAGGAAGCACTGGCCGTCGGTGATGGAGATGACGTTGGTCGGGATGTACGCCGAGACGTCGTTGGCCTTGGTCTCGATGATCGGCAGACCGGTCATCGAGCCGCCGCCCAGGGCGTCGTTCAGCTTGGCGCAGCGCTCCAGCAGGCGGGAGTGCAGGTAGAAGACGTCACCCGGGTAGGCCTCGCGGCCCGGCGGGCGGCGCAGCAGCAGGGAGACGGAGCGGTAGGCCTCGGCCTGCTTCGACAGGTCGTCGAAGATGATCAGGACGTGCTTGCCGTCGTACATCCACTCCTGGCCGATGGCCGAGCCGGTGTACGGGGCGAGGTACTTGAAGCCGGCCGGGTCGGAGGCGGGAGCGGCCACGATGGTGGTGTACTCCAGCGCGCCGGCCTCCTCCAGGGCGCCACGGACGGACGCGATGGTGGAGCCCTTCTGGCCCACGGCGACGTAGATGCAGCGGACCTGCTTCTCCGGGTCGCCCGAGCGCCAGTTGTCGCGCTGGTTGATGATCGTGTCGACGGCCACCGCGGTCTTGCCGGTCTGGCGGTCACCGATGATCAGCTGGCGCTGGCCGCGGCCGATCGGGGTCATCGCGTCGATGGCCTTGATGCCGGTCTGCAGCGGCTGCTTGACCGACTTGCGGGCCATGACGCCGGGGGCCTGCAGTTCCAGGGCACGGCGACCGGTGGCGGCGATGTCGCCCAGGCCGTCGATCGGGTTGCCCAGCGGGTCCACGACGCGGCCGAGGTAGCCGTCGCCGACCGGAACCGAGAGGACCTCGCCGGTGCGGCGCACGGTCTGGCCCTCTTCGATGCCGCCGAACTCACCCAGGACGACGACACCGATCTCGCGGGTGTCGAGGTTCAGCGCGAGGCCGAGCGTGCCGTCCTCGAACTTCAGCAGCTCGTTCGCCATGACCGAGGGCAGGCCCTCGACATGGGCGATGCCGTCCGCCGCGTCAGTGACCGTGCCGACCTCTTCCACAGAAGCGGCGTCCGGCTGGTACGACTGGACAAAGTCGGCCAGCGCGTCCCGGATCTCCTCCGGACGGATCGTAAGCTCCGCCATCAGGCTTCCCTGCTCTCCTAGTTTGCGATCCTCGGCCCGCCATTGAGGGCCGCAAGTATTCGACTCTCGGCCGGGTCTTGCGAACCGGCCGTACGATGTACCGGCTCCTTGAGGAGCCGGTTTCCCGACCGAGGGTCGGATGTGCTGCTTCGGTGCTCAGCCTTCGAGCGACTGGCGAGCGCCCTCGAGGCGGCTCGACACGGTGCCGTTGATGATCTCGTCGCCGATCTGCACCCGGACGCCGCCGACGACCTCGGGGTCGACGTCGATGTTCAGGTGGACCTGGCGGCCGTACATCCGGCCCAGAGCACCGGACAGGCGCTCCTTCTGGGTGTCCGACAGCGGCACCGCGGTGGTGACCAGGGCCACCACGCGGCCGCGGCGCGCGGCGGCGAGCTTCGAGTAGGACTCGAGGCCCTGCTCCAGGCTACGGCCACGCGGCGCGTTGACGAGGGCGGTGACCAGCCGGACGGTGCCGGCGTTGGCGCGGCCGCCGAGCAGCTTCTTGATCAGCTCGGCCTTCGCGACGGCACCGGCCTTCGGCTCGGTCAGCGCGGCGCGCAGCTCGTGCGAGCCGCTCACCACCCGGCCGAAGCGGAAGAGCTCGTCCTCGACGTCGTCCAGGGAGCCGGCCTTGTCCGCGGCGATGATCTCCGCGTACGCGGCGAGTTCCTCGGTCGCGTCCACCAGGTCGCGCGAGCCCGACCAGCGGGAGCGGACCAGGCCGGAGACCAGGTCGACGGCCTCGCCGGAGACCTGGCCGGTCAGCAGCGAGGTGACCAGCTGGGCCTTGTCCTGGCCCGACCGCGAGGGGTCGGTCAGGACGCGGCGCAGCGACACCTCACGGTCCAGCACGGCCGTGACGGCGGCGAGCTCCTCGGCCAGCTTGGCCGCGTCCACCGAGGTGGAGTCGGTCAGGCTCTCCAGGTTCTGCCGGCCGGCAGCGAGGGCCTCACGGCTGGCGCCGATCACTTGGCCGCACCCTGAGCAACGGCGGCCTTGGCCTCCAGCTCGTCCAGGAAGCGGTCGATGACGCCGCTCTGCCGGGCGTGGTCCTCGAGGGACTCACCCACGATGCGGGACGCCAGCTGGGTGGCCAGCGAGCCCACGTCCTGGCGCAGGGCGGCAGTCGCCTGCTTCTTGTCAGCCTCGATCTGGGCGTGACCGGCGGCGACGATGGCCTCGCGCTGACGCTGGCCCTCCTCGCGCATCTCGGCGAGCTGGGCGGCACCCTGCTCGCGAGCCTGCTCGACGATGCGGGCAGCCTCGTGGCGCGCCTCGGCGAGCTCGGCGCGGTACTGCTCAAGCAGGGCCTGGGCCTCCGCCTGGGCGGCCTCGGCGCGCTCCATCCCGCCCTCGATCGCGTCCCGGCGCTCCGACAGCACCTTCTCGATGCTGGGGAGGAGCTTCTTGCCGAGCAGACCGAAGACGATGAAGAAGCAGAGCAGGCCGATGATGATCTCGGGCCACGCGGGAAGGAGAGGGTTCATCTTCTCCTCGGCCGCGAGCTGGACGATCGCCATGCTCATATCTGGACCTTCCTCAGAAAGGGTCTACGGCGGGATTACTTGTTGCCGAAGACGAACGGCATGACGATGCCGATGAGGGCGAGCGCCTCGGTCAGCGCGAAGCCGATGAACATGTTGGAACGGATGAGGCCGGCGGCCTCGGGCTGACGGGCCATGGCCTGGACACCGTTACCGAAGATGAGACCGACGCCGATGCCGGGGCCGATCGCGGCGAGGCCGTAGCCGATGGACGCGACGGAACCGTAGACAGTGCCCTCAGCGAGGAAGCTCATTGCAGTTGTCCTTTGCAGGGTGGTGAACCGGTGGTGATTGGCCACCGGGCGATCCGGGAGGGTGGTTCGGGGAGGGCCGGGGCCCCTGGCTCAGTGCGCCTCTTCGAGGGCACCGGCGATGTAGCTGCTGGCCAGCATCACGAAGATGTAGGCCTGCAGGAACTGGACCAGCAGCTCGAAGGCGGTCAGCGCGACGGCGACGATGAACGAGGCCGAGCCGTAGAGCGCGCCCAGGGTCGGGCTGAGCAGGTACCAGGAGGCGATGGAGAACATCACGATCAGCAGGTGGCCGGCGAACATGTTCGCGAAGGCTCGGACCGCGAGCGTGAAGGGGCGCACGAAGATGTTCGAGAAGAACTCGATCGGCACCAGGATGAACATGACCCAGCCGGGGATGCCCGAGGGCCAGCAGAGGTTCTTGAAGCCGCCGACGAAGCCGTGCTTCTTGAAGGTCAGCGTCATGTAGGTGATCCACACGACGCCGGCCAGGCCCGCCGGGAACGCGATCGCGGCCGTCACCGGGAACTGGGCGAACGGGATGATCGACATGATGTTCATCAGCCAGATGAAGAAGAACATCGAGACGAGCATCGGGACGTACTTCTCGCCCTTCTTGCCGATCGTCTCCAGCACGATGGAGCGCTTGACGAAGTCGTAGCCGATCTCACCGACCAGCTGCAGCTTGCCCGGGACGAGGCGCGGCTTGGCGAACGCGGCCCAGAAGAACACGACGACCAGCGCGGCCACGATGATCGAGAGCAGCATCGGCTTGTTGAACTCGAAGCTGCCGATCGAGAAAATCGGCTCGAACTGGAACTCGTTCAGGCCCGGGGCCGGGAAGCCGCAGCCAGCGTCCCCGAAGTGGCAACTGCCTGAGGCGAGGGACGTGAGTTCAGCACTCACCACGGACTCCTTCGTCGTGACGCATGGTTACGGCAACCTCGCTGTGTCGGCGTGGCCTGCGACCACGGAGCGGCACTGGAACTTGATGGGTTTCTCGCCGACCCCGCACGTCAGTGCGCTGCACCGAAGCGGGATCATCGAAGACTGCGCGGATCCGGGGGGCGATCGGTCCGCCGTGCGGACAGACCAGGCCTCTTCCCGTACTCCGTTGTTGCGACGGACGATAGCAGCCCGTCAGCGCGGCATAAACACCGCCCCCCTCATTGGGGGGACAGTTGGGCCTCGTCACTGTTGACGCCCCTTGTCGGAGGGCTTGTCGCCCTTCTTTTCGGAGGCGTCGGGGTCGACGTAGAAGGTCTTGGCCTTGAGCGCGCCGCGCACCTGGAAGCCCGTCCAGATCAGGGCGCAGCCGAGCAGGGTGAAGGCGAAGGCCTGCCGGTTGAAGAGCTCGGTGTTCTTGAAGACCGCGAGCACGATGCCGACCAGCAGGATCTGCGTGGTGTACACGAGCAGCGCCGCGGCCATCATGATCTGCGGGTTCGACCTGGTCAGCCGGTCGAGCGCGAACTGGCCGGAGGCGAAGAAGGCCATCACGAGCAGCGCGCCGAACAGGGCACCGAGCAGGCCCTTCCCACCGGCGACGGCGAAGGAGATCGCCATGGCGATGATCCCGGCGGCCGCAGTGGGAATCGCGGCGCCTCGGAGGATCCGGGCGTCGGTGGACGGCATGTCGGCAGCTCCGGCGGCATGTCGATGTGGCGGGGGGACGGGCACAGCGGTGGCGGGTGACACCGACCGGGAGTCACCGCGGGCCGCCCGTCGGAACGGCGGGCCCGGCGGGGGAGACCGACAGGGACGGAAGTCATCCACCTGTAGGTCTTTCGGCGTGTTCCCGGTACTCGTGAACGGTATCACAAACTATTTGATGAGAGCTTTACCATGAACGTGTGGCACCTGTCACACCAACGGCGCAATGTGTCCGCCGTTCGGGTGAAGGCGCTTTGATGGCACATCAACTCTCTTGTCAGTGGCGGCCGGTGGCCTCCCCCCGGTGGCCGACCGCGGTGGAGCCCACGCCGGAGTCCCGGCCGGCTTCACCGAGGAGTTGCTTGTCCTTCGCCGAGAGTTCGGCCATCGGACCGTTCTGCTGCCGGCGGTAGCGCGGGGGGACGAACGACTGCACCGCCCGCGGGGCGCGCGGCCGGAACCGCGGGGTGAGCAGCACCACCAGGCCGACCAGGCAGAGCCCGGCGAGCGTCAGGACGACGGTGCGGCCGGTGTTGGTCACCGAGAAGGCCACCGAACCGAAGGCGATCAGCGCGGCCCAGAAGTACATGATCAGTACGGCGCGGCTGTGCGAGTGGCCGACCTGGAGCAGCCGGTGGTGCAGGTGGCGCTTGTCCGCGGCGAACGGGGACTGGCCGGCCCAGGTGCGGCGCACCACCGCGAGCAGCAGGTCGGCCAGCGGCAGCGCGATGACCGTCAGCGGCAGCAGCAGCGGGATGTAGATCGGCACCAGGGCGTGCACGGCGGCGGTCTGCGAACCGGTCTCGTTGCTGATCAGGTCCGGGTCCACCCGGCCGGTGATGGAGATCGCGGCGACGGCCAGCATCAGGCCCAGCATCATCGAGCCGGAGTCGCCCATGAAGATCCGCGCGGGGTGCATGTTGTGCGCCAGGAAGCCCAGGCACATGCCGATCAGCAGCACGCTGAACAGCACGGCGGGGGCCGCGTCGGAGATCGTGTAGCCGTACCAGAGCCGGTAGCTGTACAGGAAGAAGGCCATCGCGGCGATGCAGACCATGCCGCCGGCCAGGCCGTCCAGGCCGTCGATGAAGTTCACCGCGTTGACCATGACGACGACCAGGACGACCGAGATGACCATGCCCTGGGTCGGGCTCACGGCGACCGGGCCGACGCCGGGCACCGGGAGGGTGATCACCGTGACGCCCTGCCAGACCATCACGCCTGCGGCGATCATCTGGCCGCCGAGCTTCACCAGGGCGTCCACGCCCCACTTGTCGTCGAGCACCCCGAGCAGGAACATGATCCCGGCGCCGGACAGCAGCGCGCGGATGTCGGTGCCCTGGGAGAACACCTTGCTCAGGTTGTCGAGCTGCGAGGCGACCAGGATGCCCGCGCACAGTCCGCCGAACATCGCGATGCCGCCGAGCCGCGGCGTGGGCTCGCGGTGCACGTCGCGGGCGCGCACCGGCGGCATGGCCCCGGCGGCGATGGCGAACTTCCGGACCGGGCCGGTCAGCAGGTAGGTGACGGCGGCCGTGCAGAACAGCACCAGCAGATACTCACGCACCACTGGCCTCCTGCATCACTGTCGAACGGGGAGATACCGAAGGTACTCCCCTGCCTTCCCGGGGTTCGAGGTGCGTCGCCACGGCACACACCTTATTGAGTCGGACGCCGGGACCGTGCATCGCGGTTCGCCCTCCCGGGTAGGAGATCCCGATACCCGCGAAGGAGCTCCGTCAGGCACGGTCGGCGAAGGCCAGCGCCAGCTCCCGGACCCGCGCCGCGGCGGGGGCGGGCGCGCCCCCGGTGAGCACCCGCGCGATCAGCCCGGCGATCTCCGTCAGCTCGGTCTCCCCCATGCCCTGGCTGGTCACCGTGCCGGTGCCCAGCCGGATGCCGGAGGCCTCGGCGGCCGGCGCCGGGTCGTAGGGCAGCGCGCACTTGCCGAGCAGCAGCCCGGCCGCCGCGCAGCGCCGCTCGGCCTCCGCGCCGCTCACGCCGAGCGGGCTCACGTCGGCCGTCACCAGGTGGGTGTCGGTGCCGCCGGTCAAGGGGCGCGTACCGGCCTCTGCGAGCCCCTTGGCGAGCGCCCGTGCCCCGGACACCGTCCGCTGCGCGTACGCCCGGTACGCGGGCCCGGAGGCCTGCGCGAGGGCCACCGCCTTGCCGGCCACCTCGTTCATCGCCGCGCCGCCCTGGCTGAACGGGAACACCGCCCGGTCGATCCGCTCGGCCAGCTCCGCGGTGCACAGCAGCAGCCCGCCGCGCGGACCGCGCAGCAGCTTGTGGGTGGCCGCCACGGTGACGTCCGCGTACGGCACCGGGGAGGGCGCCACCCCGGCCGCGATCAGCCCGGTGGTCTGCGCGGCCGAAGCGATCAGATAGGCGTCCACCTCGTCGGCGATCTCCCGGAACGCCGCCCAGTCCGGGTGCCGGGGGTACGAGATCGAACCCGCCACGATCGCCTTGGGGCGGTGCCGCCGGGCCAGGTCGCGGACCTGGTCGAGGTCGATCAGCCCGTCGCCCTCGCGCACGCCGTAGCCGGTGAACTCGAACCAGCGGCCGGAGAAGTTGGCGCGCGAGCCGCAGCTGAGGTGGCCGCCGTGCTCCAGTGACATCGCCAGCACGCCGTCACCGGGCCGCAGCAGCGCCGCGTACGCCGCCAGCATCGCCGAAGTCACCGACCGCGGCTGGACGTTGGCGTGCGGGGCGGCGAACAGCTCGCGGGCCCGGTCGATCGCCAGCAGCTCGGCGGCGTCCGCCAGCGCGCAGCCGGTGTGGTGCCGGCGGCCCGGGTAGCCCTCGGCGTACTTGTCGATCAGCGGGCCGGTGAGCGCCGCCAGGACGGCGGGCGTGGTCAGGTTCTCCCCCGCCAGCAGCTGGATCGTTTCGGCACGCCGCTCGGCCTCCGCGGCCAGCAGGTCGGCCAGCTGCGGATCGGCCCGGTGCAGTGCCTCGGACACCCGGGGGCGCCCGGTCGTCGCGGTGGGGCCGGTCGCGGCATCGGTGACGGTCATGGCGGGGCTCCCGGGCGCTGCGGGGACTGTGTCACCCAGCGTAGGACCGCTGCCGCCGCCCGGCCCGCCGAGCCGCGGCCGAACGACCCCATTCGGCGCCGCGGCGCGCGTCCGGCACCCGTCGCCGCCCGTCCGCGCCGGTCAGCGCGGCGCGGGGACGCCGGTGAGCGCGGTGACCACCGGGTCGACCGCGTGGAATATCTCCTCGCCGCAGTTGCGGAACATGCCGATCGGCGCCCCGTACGGGTCATCCAGCTCGTCCGACTCCGGGGTGGCCGCCAGCAGCCAGCCGCGCAGCGCGGCCGCCGCCCGGACCAGCGCGCGGGCCCGCTCGGTGACGTCGGCGCCGCGCCGGGGGTCCGGCAGGGTCCCCGGGTCTATCGTCCGCACCAGGCGGGTGAACTCCTTCAGCGTGAAGGTGCGCAGCCCCGCCTCGTGGCCCATCGAGATCACCTGGGCGCGGTGGTCCAGCGTCGCGGTGAGCACCAGGTCGGCCTCGACCACGTGCTCGTCCAGCAGCTCGCGGCCGGTGAAGCCACCGCTGTCGGCGCCGTACTCGTCGAGCACGGTCGCGGCGTGGTCCTCCATCGGCGCGCCCTCGTGGCCCCAGGTGCCGGCGCTCTCGACCAGGATCCTCCCGGCCACCCGGGGGCTCAGCCGGGTGTCCAGCTCACGCCGGGTCAGCCGCTCGGCGATCGGCGAGCGGCAGATGTTCCCGGTGCAGACGAACAGGATCCGGAAGTGGTCCAGCGGCCTGGGGCCCACGCTCAGGTACGGCGCTATGCCCGGCCCGGCGTGGAGCGAGGCGATGGGCGTCAACTGCCGGCCTCCAGGTCGGGGACGACCTCCCTCAGCTGCTCGACGCTGATCGCACCGGCCCGCAGCAGGACCGGGACCTTGCCGGTGACGTCGACGATCGACGAGGTGGCGGAGTCCTCGGCCGCCCCGCCGTCGAGGTAGACCGAGATCGCGTCGCCGAGCTGGCCCTGGGCCTCGTCGCAGGTCAGCGGGGACGTCCCGCCGATCCGGTTGGCGCTGGAGACGGCCAGCGGGCCGGTGGCGTTGAGCAGCTCGATGGCGACCGGGTGCAGCGGCATCCGGACCGCGACGGTGCCGCGGGTGTCGCCGAGGTCCCAGCGCAGCGAGGGCTGGTGCCGGGCGACCAGGGTCAGCCCGCCGGGCCAGAAGGCGTCGACCAGCTCCCAGGCCTGCTCGGAGAAGTCGGTGACCAGACCGTGCAGGGTGGTCGGCGAGCCGACCAGCACCGGCGAGGGCGTGTTGCGACCGCGCCCGCGGGCGGCCATCAGCTCGGCGACGGCCTCCGGCGAGAAGGCGTCCACGCCGACCCCGTACAGGGTGTCCGTGGGCAGCACGACGAGTTCGCCGCGGCGAACGGCCGAGGCGGCCTCGCGCAGACCCGTGGCGCGGTCCCCGGCATCGGCACAGTCGTAGCGGCGGCTCATCGGTGCGGTCCCCTTCCGGAGTGGCTCATGACAGTCACCACGGCCGTCGCTGCGGTCACAGCGCGGCCCTGCGCGCCGTGGTACGGCGCTTGATGTTCACGACCCGACCCTCCGGGCGGTCGTGCTGTGCTCGACTGTTCACGACCCGACCCTCCGGGCGGTCGTGCTGTGCTCGACTGCTCACGACCCGACCCTCCGGGCGGTCGTGCTGTGCTCGAATGTTCACGACCCGACCCTCCGGGCGGTCGTGAAACGCGGCCGGTTGTTCAGGTCACGGTGGTCGGCGGTGTCCGTCCAGCCGTGTTCCTCGTTGAAGATCCACGGCACCTGGCCGCCCTGCTGGTCGGCGTGCTCGATCACCACCGCGCCGCCCGGGCGCAGCAGTCGGGCCGCGACCCGCTCGATGCCGCGGATGGTGTCCAGGCCGTCCTCGCCGGAGAACAGCGACATCTGCGGGTCGTGGTCACGCGCCTCCGGTGCGACGTACTCCCACTCGGTGAGCGGGATGTACGGCGGGTTGGAGATGACCAGGTCGAAGCGGCCGTCCCAGGAACGGTCGTCCTCGAAGGCCTTGGTGGCGTCGCCGGCGTGCAGGGTGACCCGGGCGCGGTCCGGGCTGGCCTCGATGTTGCGCCGGGTGTACTCCAGCGCGCCCTCGTCCAGTTCGAAGGCGTGCACGGTCGAGCGCGGCAGCTCCTGGGCCAGGGCCAGGGCGATCGCGCCGGAGCCGGAGCACAGGTCCACCACCAGCGGCTCCGCCACGTCCATGTCGCGCACCGCGTCTATCGCCCACTCGACGACCGTCTCGGTCTCCGGCCGGGGCACGAACACCCCGGGGCCGACCTCCAGTTCGAGGTAGCGGAAGAACGCCCGCCCGGTGATGTGCTGGAGCGGCTCGCGCGCCTCGCGGCGGGAGACGGCCTCCCAGTACCGGGCGTCGAAGTCGGCGTCCTTCACCGTGTGCAGCTGGCTGCGCTTGACGTTGTGGACGTAGGCGGCGAGCTCCTCCGCGTCGAAGCGCGGCGACGGCACGCCGGCCGCGGCCAACCGCTGGGTGGCCTGGGCCACCTCGGCGAGCAGCAGGTTCATCCGTACGACCTCTTGTTTCTCCGGCTCCGGGCGAAACGCGGGCTGGGGCGCGCCGGTCTCAGTTCTCTTGGGCCGCGGCGAGCTTGGCCGCCGCGTCCTTGTCGACGCAGGACTGGATCACCGCGTTCAGGTCGCCGTCCAGGACCTGGTCCAGGTTGTACGCCTTGAATCCGGTGCGGTGGTCCGAGATGCGGTTCTCGGGGTAGTTGTACGTGCGGATCCGCTCGGAGCGGTCGACCGTACGGACCTGGCTGCGGCGCGCGTCCGAGGCCTCCCGCTCGGCCTCCTCCTGCGCGGCGGCCAGCAGTCGCGAACGCAGGATGCGCATCGCCTGCTCCTTGTTCTGGAGCTGGCTCTTCTCGTTCTGGCAGGACGCCACGATACCGGTCGGCACGTGGGTGATCCGGACCGCGGAGTCGGTGGTGTTGACCGACTGGCCGCCGGGGCCGGAGGAGCGGTAGACGTCGATCCGCAGGTCGTTGGCGAGGATCTCGACCTCGACCTCCTCCGCCTCGGGGGTGACCAGCACGCCCGCCGCGGAGGTGTGGATGCGGCCCTGCGACTCGGTGGCGGGGACGCGCTGCACGCGGTGCACGCCGCCCTCGTACTTCAGCCGGGCCCAGACGCCCTGGCCGGGCTCCGTGCTGCCCTTGGTCTTCACGGCCACCGAGACGTCCTTGTAGCCGCCGAGGTCGGACTCGTTGGCGTCGATGATCTCGGTCTTCCAGCCGATCCGCTCCGCGAAGCGCAGGTACATCCGAAGCAGGTCGCCGGCGAACAGGGCGGACTCCTCGCCGCCCTCGCCCGCCTTGATCTCCAGGATGACGTCCTTGTCGTCGCTCGGGTCGCGCGGCACCAGCAGCAGCCGCAGCTCCTCGGTGAGCTCGCCCCGGCGCGCCTCGGAGTCCTTCACCTCGGCGATGAACTCAGGGTCCTCCGCGGCGAGTTCACGCGCGGCCTCGATGTCCTCGCCGGCCTGCCGCCACTGCCGGTAGACCCGGGTGATCGGGGTCAGTTCGGCGTACCGCTTGGCCAGCTTGCGAGCGTTGGCCTGGTCGGCGTGGACGGACGGGTCGGCCAGCCTCGTCTCGAGGTCGGCGTGCTCGACGAGGAGCTCTTCGACTGCCTCGAACATGGGGTGGCCTTCTTCCCGGTGACTCGGAAACGTGTGGGGGGGGTGGGGAACTCGCGGGGGGACGCGAACGGCGCCGGCCCCCAGCGCCCCCGACAACGAGTACGGGGGCACCGGGAACCGGCGCCGAGGGAGCGCTAGGCCTTCGCGCTGTGCTGCTTGCCGAAGCGGGCCTCGAAGCGGGCCACGCGGCCACCGGTGTCGAGGATCTTCTGCTTGCCGGTGTAGAACGGGTGGCACTGCGAGCAGACCTCGGCGCGGATCTCGCCACTGGTCTCGGTCGAGCGGGTGGTGAACTCGGCGCCGCAGGTGCAGGTCACGCGGGTGACCACGTACTCGGGGTGAACGTTGGGCTTCAAGGGGTTCTCCTAGGTTTCGGGAGGGCACCGGGTCGGCGACTGGAGTGCCGCACGTGAACCGGGACCGACGGACCAGTCTGCCAGGACCGGCCGCTTCTTCCCAAACCGGGTCGCGTTCCGGGATATTCCGGGCGCCGTTCAGTGCACCGCGCCGGCCTTCGGGGTGGCCTTCGGAGTGGTCTTCGGGGTGGCCTTCCCGGCGCCCCGCGCGGCCGTCGAGGGGGCGGCCGTGGGAGCCGCCTGGGCGGGGTTCTCCGGCTGCGCGGAGACGATCGCCGACGGGAACGGCTGGTCGGCCCTGAGCGCCGTCCAGACCTGCCCGGCCTGCGGCTGCTGCGGGACCACCCGGTTCGGGTCGCCGGGGGCCGCCTCGACCGGCAGGGTGACCATGCTCAGCCGGTCCGGGCCTATCCCCTTGAGCTCCTGGGCGAGCCCCACCAGCGAGTTCACCGATCCGAGCGCGGAGTCGGTGGTGATGCTCCTGGTCACGGTGTCGCCGACGGACCACAGCCTGACCGGGTCGGTGAGCAGCCCGCTCCCCCCGATCTGCTGCAGCAGGGACTTCACCATCTGCTTCTGCAGCTCGATCCGGCCGAGGTCGCTGCCGTCGCCGACGCCGTGCCGGGTGCGCACGAAGGCCAGCGCCTGCTGTCCGTCCAGGTGGTGCTCGCCGGGCGGCAGGTCGAGCCCGCTGTCCTTGTCGTGGATGGCCACCGTGGTGGTCACGGTGGCCCCGCCTATCGCGTCCACGACCCGGGCGAAGCCGGCGAAGTCGATCTGCAGGTAGTGGTCCATCCGCAGCCCGGTGAGCTGCTCGGTGGTCTTGACCGCGCAGACCGCGCCGCCACTCTCGAAGGCGCTGTTGTACATCGCGCGCTTGGCGCCGGACACGGTCCTGCCGCTCGCGTCGGTGCAGTCGGGGCGGGTGACCAGGGTGTCGCGCGGGATCGAGACGATCTGGGCGCCGGAGTGGTCCTGGTTGACGTGCACCACCATCGCGGTGTCCGAGCGGGCCGTGTCGCCGGTGCTCCCGCCCGCCATCGAGCCGTTGTCGCCGCTGCGCGAGTCGGAGCCGAGCACCAGGATGTTGAAGGAGCCGTCGGTGGCGGCCGGCGGCCGGGCGTCGCCGAGCCGGCCGTCGATGTCGACGCTCCTGAGGTTGCCGTTGAGCCTGAAGTAGCCGTAGAGGGCCGCGCCGGCACCGAGGACGACGAGCGCGGCGAACGCGCAGGCGGCCGTCCGCAGGACTCTGCGGCGGCGCCCTGGAACCCTCTTGTGTGCGGCCATACGATCCAGAGTAAATCGGACAACATGATCCAAACGCCCCCAAGTTGTCCCGACTCTGGAACAAAACGGGCCCGGACGCACGGAACCCCGGACCGCTCGCGCGATCCGGGGTTCCGTGCTTCGACAGCCCTGCGGCTACGGTCAGTCGCCGGAGCCGGGGGTCGTCTTGGCGATCTGCATCAGGAACTCGGCGTTGCTCTTGGTCTGCTTCATCTTGTCCAGGAGCAGCTCGATCGCCTGCTGCGAGTCGAGCGCGTGCAGCACCCGGCGCAGCTTCCAGACGATGGCCAACTCCTCGTTGCCGAGCAGGATCTCCTCCTTGCGGGTGCTGGAGGCGTCCACGTCGACGGCCGGGAAGATGCGCTTGTCCGAGAGCTTCCGGTCGAGCTTGAGCTCCATGTTGCCGGTGCCCTTGAACTCCTCGAAGATCACCTCGTCCATGCGCGAGCCGGTCTCGACCAGCGCGGTGGCCAGGATGGTCAGCGAGCCGCCGTTCTCGATGTTGCGCGCGGCACCGAAGAACTTCTTCGGCGGGTACAGCGCGGTCGAGTCGACACCACCGGACAGGATGCGGCCGGAGGCCGGCGCGGCCAGGTTGTAGGCGCGGCCGAGGCGGGTGATCGAGTCCAGCAGGATGACCACGTCGTGGCCCAGCTCGACGAGGCGCTTGGCGCGCTCGATGGCCAGCTCGGCGACGGTGGTGTGGTCCTCGGCCGGGCGGTCGAAGGTCGAGGAGATGACCTCGCCCTTCACCGACCGCTGCATGTCGGTGACCTCTTCCGGACGCTCGTCGACCAGGACGACCATCAGGTGGCACTCGGGGTTGTTGTGGGTGATCGCGTTGGCGACCGCCTGGAGCACCATGGTCTTGCCGGTCTTCGGCGGCGCGACGATCAGACCGCGCTGGCCCTTGCCGATCGGCGACACCAGGTCGATGATCCGGGTGGTCAGCACGCCCGGGTCGGTCTCCAGGCGCAGCCGCTCCTGCGGGTACAGCGGGGTGAGCTTGTTGAACTCGGGGCGGCCGCGGCCGCTCTCCGGGTCCATGCCGTTGACGGAGTCCAGCCGCACCATGGCGTTGAACTTCTCGCGGCGCTCGCCCTCGCGCGGCTGGCGCACCGCGCCGGTGATGGCGTCACCCTTGCGCAGGCCGTTCTTGCGGACCTGGGCGAGCGAGACGTACACGTCGTTCTGGCCCGGCAGGTAGCCGGAGGTGCGCACGAACGCGTAGTTGTCGAGGATGTCGAGGATGCCCGCGACCGGGATCAGGACGTCGTCCTCGCCGATCTGCGGCTCGACGGGGCCGGCCTCGAAGCCCTCGCGGCCGCGGCGGCCGCGGCGGTCGCGGTAGCGCCCGCGCCGACCCCGGCGGCCCTCGCCGAACTCGTCGTCCTCGTAGCCGCCCTGCTGGACCTGCGGCTGCTGCTGGGCCGGCTGGGCCTGGCGGCCCTGCTGGTCGACCTGGCCGCCCTGCTGCTGGCCGCCGCCCTGCTGGGGCTGGCGGTCGGCGCGCTCACGGCGGTTGCGGCGGTCGCGGCGCGACTCGCGGCCCTCGCCGTCCTGGGCCTCGCCGGCGTCCTGGCGCTCGGTGCGCTCGGTGCGCTCGGTGCCCTCGCGGCGCTCACGCCGCTCGCGGCGGTCACGACGGCTCTCGCGGCCGTCCTCACGACCCTCGAAGCCGCGGGTCTCGGCCGGGCGGGCCTCGGCCTGCTTCGGCTCGGCGACCGCGACGGTGGCGGTCTCGGCCTCGGCGGCCGGGGCGGCGGGCGCGCCGGCGGCCGAGGTGGCCCGGCGGCGGGTGCGCTCGGTACGGGCGGGCGCGGCGGTCTCGGCGGCGGCCTGGACCGGGATCTCGATCTGGGCCTGCGGCTCGGCGGCGGCCGGGGCCTCGGCCGTCTTGGCGGCGGCCTTGGTGCGGCGGGCCGGCTTCTCGGCCGGGGCCTCGGCGTCCGCCTTGGCGGCGGTGCGCTTGGCGGCCGGGGCGGTGCCACCGGCGGCGAGCAGCGGGTCCCCGCCGCTCTTCTCCTTGATGGTCTCGATCAGCTGGCTCTTGCGCATGCGTCCGGTACCGGTGATGCCAAGGTCCGCGGCGAGCTTCTGCAGCTCGGCCAGGACCATGCCGTCCAAGCCCGCGGCGGCGCTGCGGCGGCGGCGCGCCGGAGCGGCGGGGGCGGCGGCTGCGTCCGACGCGTCGGCGTCCGGGCGCGCGCCCATCAGATCGGTGGAGTCGCTCACTAAGGGTCCTTCCCTGGAGCGGACGTCGGCCTGTCTGGCTCGGCGACCGGTTGTGCTGTCCTGACCAACGCTCGACTGCGTCGGTCCGAGGCGGTGATCCCTCGAATGGCGGGAGCCCGTCGAGGGAGAGCTACGTACGAGGTGCGGTGCTTGAAGCACGGTGGTGCTGAGTGGCGCGTGGGCCGGTCGTGTGTCGACCTCCCCTGAGGGCGTAACCCCCACGCTCCCTGCGAATCCCGGGCCCCCGTCGCGTGACGGTGGCCGCGCTCCGCCCGTCCTGGCCTCTAGGTGGGAGGCCGCGGGTGGGAGTCAGGTGCCGTCACGGCTTCGGGATGCGGCCGCATGTCGCGCAGGCAGGCTGCGTACGCGCTGCGGTGGGCTCCCGGAGAATCGTCGCCCCGTGCATCGCCGGGACTCCACTGCCGTGGAGTGCTGGGATCGGGACGCGGCGCACCTAGCCCCGGAGGGCACCTGGTGCAGCAATGAGGTTAACACTACCGACCCCCTCAGACATTCCCCAGCCTTGCGCTTGCCAATCGTGTCCGCCGGACCCGGCTCGGCGGGGTGCCGGCGCCGGGGCCCGAGCGGCCCGTCCGGGCTGGTCAGACCTCCAGCGGGAGCACGACGGCCCCGGTGCGGTCGACGTCCAGCCGGTGCGCGGCGAACGCCGGGTCGCCGCCGTGGCCGTGGTGCCCGGCGAAGGAGAGCACCCTGTCGGCGCCCGCCTCGTCGGTGAGCGCCAGGACGGTCGGTCCGGCCCCGGAGATGACCGCGGGGACGCCCTCGGCGCGCAGGGCGCCGACCAGGGCGGCGCTGTCCGGCATGGCGGAGGCGCGGTAGTCCTGGTGCAGCCGGTCCTCGGTGGCGGCGAGGAGCAGCTCGGGGCGCCTGGTCAGCGCCTCCACCAGCAGTGCGGAGCGGCCGGCGTTGACGGCCGCGTCGGCCAGCGGGACGGTCTTCGGCAGCAGCCCGCGCGCGGTCTCGGTGAGCACCTCGCCGGCCGGCACGAACACCACCGGGACGACCTGCTCGGACGGCTCCAGCGCGACCGCCTTGGCCGACTCCTCGTCGGTCCAGGCGATGGTGAAGTTGCCGCGCAGGCAGGCCGCGACGTTGTCCGGGTGGCCCTCCAGCTCGGAGGCGAGGGCCAGCAGCGCGTCGTCGTCCAGCGCGGACGGGCCGCCGATGGTCACCGCGCGGGCGGCCACGATGCCGGCGCAGATGGCGGCCGAGGAGGAGCCGAGGCCGCGGCCGTGCGGTATCCGGTTGGCGCAGACCACTTCGAGGCCGCGCGGCTGGCCGCCGAGCCGGTCGAAGGCGGCGCGCATCGAGCGGACCAGCAGGTGGCGCTCGTCGCGCGGCAGCGTCTCGGCACCCTCGCCGGCGATGTCGACGGAGAGCCCGGAGTCGGCGACCCGGACGACGACGTCGTCGTACAGACCCAGCGCGAGCCCGAAGGCGTCGAAGCCCGGGCCGAGGTTGGCGCTGGTCGCGGGAACCCTGACCCGGACGGCGGCGGCACGGAACGCAGGACCGGCCATGCGGTGGACTCTCCTGGGGAAATCGGGCGGCGCGGAGCGCGTCGTCGGTGCGAGGGCGGGGAACGGACCGCGGCCCCTCGGGGGCGGTCGGTCGCGGCGGTCGGTGCGGCCCGGGCCCGCCGGGCCCGGGGCATGTGCCACACGGCCGAGGCCAGAGTATCGAAGAGAGGTTCCCCAGCGGTACACCCCGTGGGCCTTCGATCTGGTGTGTTGCCGGTTCTGGCCGGATTGCGCACCCCCACCGCCGGGGGGAGGGGCGGAAAGGGATCGCGGTGCGCGGCCCGATTGACACAAAAGTGTCAACGGAGAATTCCGACGGGCCGACCCCCGAAAGGGTCGGCCCGTCGACGTGTCGGAATCCGTTACCGGTCGAGCAGTCCGAGGCTGCGGGCGGCCGCCTCCGGGTCGATCGGGACGACCTGCGGCTGCGGCGCGCCGGCCACCGCCCAGTCCGGGTCCTTCAGGCCGTTGCCGGTCACGGTGCAGACGATCCGCTGGCCCGGGTCGACCAGACCGGCCTCCGCCTTGGCCAGCAGACCGGCCACCGAGGCGGCCGAGGCGGGCTCCACGAAGACGCCCTCCTGCGAGGCCAACAGCCGGTAGGCGGACAGGATCTGACGGTCCGTCACCTTGTCGATGAGGCCGCCGGACTCGTCCCGCGCGGCGAGCGCGAAGTCCCAGGAGGCCGGGTTGCCGATCCGGATCGCGGTGGCGATGGTCTGCGGATTGAGCACCGGCGCGCCGTCCACGATCGGGGCGGAGCCGGAGGCCTGGAAGCCCCACATCCGCGGGGTGCGGGTGGCGAGGCCGGGGAGGATGCGGCGCGTAGCGCCTCCGTCAAGGGTGGCGGCGGGAGACGGGCGGGAGTACTCGCGGTAGCCCTTCCAGTACGCGGTGATGTTGCCCGCGTTGCCGACCGGCAGGACGTGGATGTCCGGGGCGTCGCCGAGCATGTCGACGATCTCGAAGGCCGCGGTCTTCTGGCCCTCGATCCGCACCGGGTTGACCGAGTTGACCAGCGCCACCGGGTACTTCTCGGACAGGTCGCGCGCGAGGGTGAGGCAGTCGTCGAAGTTCCCGTCGACCTGCAGGATCCTGGCGCCGTGCACCAGCGCCTGGCCCATCTTGCCGAGGGCGATCTTGCCCTGCGGGACGAGCACCGCGGAGACCATCCCGGCCCGCACCGCGTAGGCGGCGGCGGAGGCCGAGGTGTTGCCGGTGGAGGCGCAGATGACCGCCTGCGCGCCCTCCTCCTTGGCCTTGGAGATGGCCATCGTCATCCCGCGGTCCTTGAAGGAGCCGGTCGGGTTGGCGCCCTCGACCTTGAGGTAGACCTCGCAGCCCGTGCGCTCGGAGAGCACCTGGGCGGGGACCAGGGGCGTGCCGCCCTCCAACAGGGTGACCACCGGGGTGGCCGCGGTGACCGGCAGGCGGTCCCGGTACTCCTCGATCAGGCCGCGCCACTGGTGGGTGTGCGCGCCTCGGACGACGTTCTCGGCAACGGCGTTCATGGCTGGTTCCTTATTCCCCTTCGACCCGCATGATGCTGGCCACGTCCCGCACGCTGTCCAGCGCGCGGAGCTTGTCGACCGTCGCCGACAGCGCGGCGTCGGTGGCACGGTGGGTGACCACGACGAGCGAGGCGTCGCCGTCGCGGCCCTGCTGGCGCACGGTGTCGATGGACACGCCGTGCTCGGCGAAGACGGACGCGACCTGCGCGAGCACGCCCGCGCGGTCGTCCACGTCCAGGCTGACGTGGTAGCGGGTGACGACCTCGTCCATCGGCTTGGCGGGCAGCCGCGTGTACACCGAGTCACCGGGGCCGGTCGCGCCGGCGAGCTTGTTGCGGCAGACCGCGACCAGGTCGCCGAGCACCGCGGAGGCGGTCGGCGAGCCGCCCGCGCCGGGGCCGTAGAACATCAGCCGGCCGGCCGCCTCGGCCTCGACGAACACCGCGTTGTACGCCTCGCGGACGGAGGCCAGCGGGTGCGACAGCGGGATCATCGCCGGGTGGACGCGCGCGGTGACGGACTCGCCGTCCGCGGCCCGCTCGCAGATCGCGAGCAGCTTGACCACGCAGCCCATCTCCTTGGCGGAGGCGATGTCGGCCGCGGTCACCTCGGTGATGCCCTCGCGGTAGACGTCCGCCGCGGTGACCTTGGTGTGGAAGGCGATGCCGGCCAGGATCGCGGCCTTGGCGGCGGCGTCGAAGCCCTCGACGTCGGCCGTCGGGTCGGCCTCGGCGTAGCCCAGCGCGGTGGCCTCCTCCAGCGCCTCCGAGTAGCCGGCGCCGGTGGTGTCCATCTTGTCGAGGATGAAGTTGGTGGTGCCGTTGACGATGCCCAGCACCCGGTTGACCTTGTCGCCCGCGAGGGACTCGCGCAGCGGGCGCAGCAGCGGGATCGCGCCCGCCACCGCGGCCTCGTAGTACAGGTCCACGCCGGCCTCGGCGGCCGCGGCGTGCAGTTCGGTGCCGTCCTTGGCGAGCAGCGCCTTGTTGGCGCTGACCACCGAGGCGCCCTGCCGGAAGGCGGACAGGATCAGCGATTTGGACGGCTCGATGCCGCCCACCACCTCGACCACCACGTCGATGTCGCCCCGGTTGACCAGGGCCTCGGCGTCGGTGGTGATCAGGTGCTCGGGGACGCCCGGGCGGGTCCGCCCGGCGCGGCGGACCGCGATCCCGGCCAGCTCGACCGGAGCACCGATGCGAGCGGCGAGGTCGTCGGCCGTCGTCGTCATGATGCGCGCCACCTCGGAGCCCACCACACCACAACCCAGCAACGCCACCTTCAGCGGGCGCGTACGCATCATCCGACTCCGCTCTGCATTCATCTGCTTCGGTAATTTCCGGCGGGTTTTCCTGGACCGCCGGGAACTTCGGTCCGTACCAGTCTCCGGGACTTTCCGTACGGATCTACGGTCGTTCCATGATCTGAGACAAGGATTTCGTCATCCGATATCCAGACGCAGGAGATCCTCCTCCGTCTCGCGCCGGACGATCACCCGCGCCGCACCGTCCTTGACGGCGAGCACGGGGGGCTTGAGGGCGTGGTTGTAATTGCTCGCCATCGAACGGCAGTAGGCGCCGGTGGCGGGCACCGCGATCAGGTCGCCCGCGGCCAGGTCGGCCGGCAGGAAGGCGTCCCGGACGACGATGTCGCCGGACTCGCAGTGCTTGCCGACCACCCGCACCAGCATCGGTTCGGCGTCGCTGGTGCGCGACACCAGGGCCACCGAGTACTCGGCGTCGTACAGCGCGGTGCGGATGTTGTCGGACATCCCGCCGTCCACGCTGACGTAGGTGCGCAGGCCCTCCAGCGGCTTGACGGTGCCGACCTCGTACAGCGTGAACGCCGTCGGGCCGACGATCGCCCGGCCCGGCTCCACGCTCAGCCGGGGGGTGTCCAGGTTCGCGGCGGCGCACTCGCGGCGGACGATGTCGGCCAGCGCGGCCGCGATCTCGGCCGGCTCGCGCGGGTCGTCCTCGCTGGTGTACGCGATGCCGAGGCCACCGCCGAGATCGATCTCGGGCAGCTCGACGCCGTGCTCGTCGCGGATCCCGGCCAGCAGGCCGACCACCCGGCGGGCGGCCACCTCGAAGCCGGCCATGTCGAAGATCTGCGAGCCGATGTGCGAGTGGATGCCGCGCAGCTCCAGGCTGTCGTGGCCGAGCACCCGGCGCACCGCCTCGGCGGCCGCGCCGCCGGTCAACGACAGCCCGAACTTCTGGTCCTCGTGCGCGGTGGCGATGAACTCGTGGGTGTGCGCCTCGACGCCGACGGTGATCCGGATCAGCACCGGCTGGCGCACGCCCTGGCGGGCGGCGATCGCGGCCAGGCGCTCGATCTCCTCGTAGGAGTCGACCACGATGTGCCCGACGCCGGTCTTCACGGCGTTCTCCAGCTCGTCCGCCGACTTGTTGTTGCCGTGCAGCGCGATCCGCTGCGGCGGCATCCCGGCGGCCAGCGCGACCGCCAGCTCGCCCGGGCTGCACACGTCGAGGTTGAGGCCCTCCTCGTGCAGCCAGCGCACGACGGCCTTGGAGAGGAACGCCTTCCCGGCGTAGTAGACGTCCGCCTCGGTGCCGAAGGCGTCCCGCCAGGCGCGCGCCCGGGAGCGGAAGTCCTCCTCGTCCAGCACGTAGGCGGGGGTGCCGAACTCGGCGGCCAGCCGCTTGACGTCGACGCCGCCGACGGTGGCCACGCCCTCGGCGTTCCGGGCGACGGTGCGCGACCAGACCTTGGGGTCGAGCGCGTTCAGGTCGGCGGGCGGGGCCTGGTAGTGGCCCTCGGGCAGGACGTCACCGTGGCGGGGACCTGCCGGGTGTGCGGAACGGCTCATGCTGTTTCGTCCTTCGAGACCTATGGCGAGGGGCGGCGACGGTCCCCGTTGACCGTCAGCCGCCCCCGCTGTGCGCTTGGGGGTGGTGCCTACATCCGCTCGGGCGCCGTCACGCCCAGGAGCGTGAGCCCGTTGGCGAGCACGGTGCGCGTCGCCTCGACCAGCCAGAGGCGGGCACGGTGCGTGTCGCTGAGCTCCTCGTCGCCCTTGGGCAGGAACATGCAGTTCTCGTACAGGCGGTGGTACTTGCCCGCGAGGTCCTCCAGGTAGCGCGCGACCCGGTGCGGCTCGCGCAGCTCGCCGGCCGTGGCCAGCACACGCGGGAACTCGGCGAGGTGGCCGAGCACGTCGGACTCCCACTCGGTGGCGAGCAGCTCGGGCTTGAACTGCTCGGCCGTGCCCTTGTCCACGCCCAGCTCGGCGGCCTTGCGCGCGACGCCGCACATCCGGGTGTGCGCGTACTGGACGTAGAAGACCGGGTTCTCGTTGGTCTGGCTGGTCAGCAGGTTGATGTCCAGCGTGATCGTCGAGTCCGTGGAGGAGCGCGCCAGGGTGTAGCGGGCGGCGTCCACGCCGATCCACTCGACCACGTCGTCGATCGTGATGATGTTGCCGGCCCGCTTGGACATGCGGACCTCTTCGCCGTCGCGAAGCATCTTCACGAACTGGCCGATCTTCACCTCGATGTTGTGGTCCATGTCGTCGCCCGCGCAGGCCGAGATGGCCCTGAGGCGGTTGACGTAGCCGTGGTGGTCGGCGCCCAGCATGTAGAGCGCGACCTCGGCGCCGCGGTCCCGCTTGGACAGGTAGTACGCGGCGTCGGCGGCGAAGTAGGTCTTGTCGCCGTCGGCCTTGATCAGGACGCGGTCCTTGTCGTCGCCGAACTCGGTGGTGCGCAGGAAGACCGCGCCGTCCTGCTCGAAGACGTGGCCCTGCTCGCGCAGCCGGTCGATGGCCTTCTCGACCGCGCCGGAGTCGTGCAGCGTCTTCTCCGAGAACCACACGTCGAAGTGGGTGCCGAACTCGTTCATCGAGCGCTGGATCTCGGCGACCATGAGCTTGAGGCCCTCGGTGCGGAAGACCTGGAGCTGCTCGGCCTCGGGCAGGTCGAGCACGCCCGGGACGGCCTCGGTGAGCGCCTTGGCGATGTCGACGATGTACTCGCCGACGTACCCGCCCTCGGGCACCTCGCGGCCGTTCGCGGCGGCCTGCAGCGAGGCGGCGAACTTGGTGATCTGCACACCGGCGTCGTTGAGGTAGTACTCGGTGGTGACGTCGGCGCCGGAGGCCCGCAGCACGCGCGCCATCGAGTCGCCGACGGCGGCCCAGCGGACGCCGCCGATGTGGATCGGGCCGGTCGGGTTGGCGGAGACGAACTCCAGGTTGATCTTCAGGCCCTGGAGGGCGTCGTTGCGGCCGTAGGCCTCGCCCGCCTCGACGATGGTGCGCGCCAGCGCACCGGCGGTGGCGGTGTCCAGGGTGATGTTCAGGAAGCCCGGACCGGCGATGTCGACCTTGGCGACGCCGGTGATCCCTCGCAGGCGCTCGACCAGCAGTTCGGCAACGGCTCGCGGCGGCTTGCCGGCCGCCTTGGCGAGCTGGAGGGCCACGTTGGTCGCGTAGTCGCCGTGGTCCCTGTTCTTGGGCCGGTCGACCGTCACGTGCTCGGGCACGGCGACGGCCAGCTCGCCCGCCTCGACGGCGGAACTCACGGCGGCCTGGATTGCCTGGGAAAGGTCTGCGGGGGTCACGACGCCAAGCGTAGGCGAGACGGGGTGCCCGCCCGCCACTCGGTTTACCGGTTGAGACGCCGGTGCGCCGTCGTTACGGGGCCCCGGCCGCGATCGGTGGGCTCTGTTCGCTCAGGGCGAACGAGGTCGGACCGTTCAGCGCCCGGCCCCGCCGGCCTGCTCGTCGGCCTGCGCCCCGGGCGGCCCGGGGAGTCGCATCAGACGCCGCACCAGGGCCACCAGATCGGCCGGGTCGAAGGGCTTGCCGAGGTAGCCGTCCACCCCGACCGTCTCCCCCAGGTCGAGGTCCGCCGGGGTGCAGGCGCTCACGATCGCGATCGGCAGCCGGCTGGTGTCCGGGGTCGCGCGCAGCCGGGCCGCCGTCCGCAGGCCGTCCAGCCGCGGCATCATCACGTCCAGCGTCACCACGTCGGGCCGCACCCGGCGGATGACCTCCAGGCACTCGGCGCCGTCGGCGGCGGTCACCACCTCGAAGCCTTCGAGCTCAAGGTTGACCCTGATCAGCTGGCGGATCACCTCGCTGTCGTCCACCACGAGGACCCGCCCGGACACTCCCGACACCTCACCGAGGGTATCGGCGGCCCCGGCGCCCCGTCCGGCCTTTGGGCACTTCCGCTCCCCCGCCCGCCCGCGCCGCCCGGCGGGCTTCCGGGAAACCCGTGCACGGACCGCCTCCGAAGCCTGGTAGTGTTCTCCACGTCGGAAGCGCGAGCAGCCGACAGGCCGACAGGCCCCCGTAGCTCAGGGGATAGAGCACCGCCCTCCGGAGGCGGGTGCGTAGGTTCGAATCCTACCGGGGGCACTCACGCAGCGATTGCGAGAGTGTAGCTGCAAGGGTGTCACCAGGGCCCAGATCAGTGGAGTTGATCCACGGATCTGGGTCTTCGTCGTTTTCCGGGCCCGTCGTGTTCCGGACCCGGCACCGCACGGGTGGGGCCCGGGCGCGCGACCGGGCCCCGACGGGCTCAGGCCGCGCCGGTCTCGGCCTGGGCGTACAGCTCCGCGATGGTGTGGTCGAAGTAGGCGCTGTAGGAGATGTCGTCGGTGTCGCCGCCCTGTTGGTAGCCGCCGATCGCGCCGATCACGTCACCGGTGGCGGTGTTGATCCAGGGGCCGCCGCTGGTGCCGGACGGGTAGGCCGGACAGTGCACGACCCGCTGGTAGGCACTCTGCTGCCCGGTGGTGTTGGTGCACAGCAGGGGCGTCTCGGAGTCGGCGGGGTAGCCGTAGAGCCGGACGGTGGCGTCGAACGGCTCGTCGGCGCCCAGCCGGTTGCCGCCGACCACGTCCTCGACGTTGCGGCCGTTGCTGGGGGCGGTCTCCAGGATCGCGAAGTCCTCGTCCACGTCGCCCTTCTGGGACCAGCCGGCGGTGGTGTGGACCGCGGTCACCTGCCAGGTGCCGTACGGGGCGGAGCCGTCGCGGTAGCCGGGGGCGAAGGTGACGCCGTCGGTGCTGCCGAGGCAGTGCGCGGCGGTCAGCAGCAGGTTGCCGGTGACGCTGTGCAGCACGCTGGCGGTGCAGAAGTGGTTGCCGGCCGCCGGGGCGCCGCTGAACAGCGCCCCGACCGTCCCGGTCTCGCGGTCCCCGGCCGGGGCCGGGCCGGTGGTGCCGAGGTCAAGGCCGCGGGCGGGGGCGGGCGTCGCGGTGGCCGGGTCGGCCGTCGCCGGGGCGACGGTCGGGGTCGCGGCCGCGGAGGGCGTGGGGACCGCGACCGGGGTGGCCGCCGCCGGGTCGGTGGCCGGGGCGGGCGCGGCGGCGCGGGTGCTGCGGGCCGCCTTCCCGGCGGCCGTCGCGTCGGACAGGTCCAGCCCGTGCGTCCCGGTCAGGACGGCGGCGACCGCCACCGCGGACAGCGCGGTGAGCAGGGACGGGGCCAGGAGTCCGCGGCGGCGCGACCTCTGGCGGCGGTGCTTGCCCATGCCTGTTTCTCCTGCCGGGGCGATCGGGGACGGCGTTCGGTCGACGACTGTGACGCCTCAGCCTGGAAAGGACGTGACGGGCTCCTTGGAGCTCGATGAGAAACCCGTCGTCCGACCGCGCCCCGCGGCATCACGGGCCGGCGAGCACCGCATCCAGGTCGGCGGCTCCGACGAAGGCGGTGTGCGTCCCGGCGGCGGTGCAGGCGTGGGCCCCGGCCACCGTACCGGCCCGGGCGCAGTCCAGTGGTGAACGGCCCTGGAACCAGGCGTACAGGAAGCCCGTGACGAAGGCGTCCCCGGCGCCGTTGCTGTCCACCACCGGGAGGCCCGGGTCGACGGCCGGCAGGTGGTGCGGCGTGGCGTCGTCCCGCGTCAGCAGGTGGCAGCCCTCGGCACCGTCGGTGGCGACGACCACCCGCGCGCGCCCCTCGGCGAGGATCGCGCGCATCACCTCCTCGTGCCGGCCGCGGCAGCCGGCCGCCGAGAGGAAGACCAGGTCGGAGCCGAGCGCGTAGTCGCGGCGGTACGGGTCGGCGCCGTCCCAGTCGTGCAGGTCGGTGGAGGTGGTGCGGCCGAGGCGGTGCAGGTCGCCGTACATGTCCCGGTTGACGCCGGTGATGGACAGGTGGACGTGCCGGCTGCGCTCGGCGTACGGCAGGTAGAGCTCGCGCGGCAGCCGCAGTTCGGCGGGGTGGCGGGCGTCGAAGAAGGAGAACCGGCGGCCGGCCGCGTCCACCAGGTTGACCCCGCGCGGGGTGCCGTGCGGGCTCACCAGGTGCGCGAAGTGCAGGCCGTGGCGCGCGTAGTGGGCGCGGATCAGGTCGCCCTGGGCGTCGTCGCCGAGGAAGTCGATGAACGCGGTGCGCAGGCCGAGGTGGTGGGCGCCGAGGGCGACGCCGTTGCCGGTGTGGCCGACGTAGTCCCGCACCGGTTCGACGAGTTGCGAGTCGCCCGGCGGGATCTCCAGCCGCTCGACCCGGACGATGGTGTCCACCCCGGCGCCGCCGACGACGAGCAGGTCGAACTCGGGCGGCGTGGTCTCGTTCTCGGACAGCACGGCGGCGCCTCCTTGATCCCTGGACGGTGGCCAGGAGTCAAGCAGGCACCGGAGGTTGACTGCAAGACCTTGCTGCAAATTTCAATCGGTGGGTGGCCGCTCCGCCCGGGCCTGCGCCCGGACCTCGCCCGCGGGCCGGACGTTGGCCCTGACGTCGGCCGCGGCCGCCGCCCGCAGGTCCGTCGGCCGGCCGTCCACCGCGGGCACGGCCTCGGCCGCCGCGTCCGCTCCGGCAGTGGCACCGCCCTCGACGGCGGTCGCCTCACCGGGCGCCGGCCGGTGGTCGATCATCAGCACCGCGACCAGCGCGGCCACCAGCAGGACGCCCGTCGCCACCCAGGTCGCGACGACGTAGCCGTGCACCGCGCCCTGCGCCTGCACCGCCGGATCGGAGGCGACCCGGGTGGCCAGGAAGCTCGCGGTGGCACTCGCGGCGACCGTGTTCAGCAGCGCGGTGCCGACCGAACCGCCCACCTGCTGGGCCGAGTTGATGGTGGCCGAGGCCGCGCCGGCCTCGTTCGGGGCGACCCCGAGGGTGGCCAGGCTGATGGCCGGCATGAACACCATGCCCATGCCGAAGCCGATCAGCAGCTCGGCGGGCAGCACCATGGCGGCCCACGCGCTGTCCACCCGCATCTGGGTCAGCCAGGCCAGGCCGCTCGCGGCGAGCACCAGCCCCGGGCCGATCAGGTACCGGGACGGCACCCTGGTCATCAGCCGGGCCGCGAAGCCCGTCGAAGCCAGCACGATGGCGAACGTCATGGGCAGGAAGGACAGGCCCGACACGATCGGCGAGAAGTGCTTGATGGCCTGGAGGTAGTACGTCAGGAACAGGAACGTGCCGAACATGCCGACCATCGCCAGGCCGATCGAGAGCGCTCCGCCGCCGCGGTTGCGGTCGGCGACGATGTGCAGCGGCAGCAGCGGGTGCGCGGTGCGCCGTTCGACCAGGACGAACCCCGCGAGCAGCGCCACGCCCAGGACCAGCGAGCCGATCACCAGGCTGTCGCTCCAGCCCCTGGTCACGGCCTCGGAGGTGCCGTAGACGATCGCCAGCAGGCCGCCGCAGCCGAGCAGCGCCCCGGGCAGGTCCAGCGGCATCCGGCGGCCCTTCCCGACGTGGTCGCGCTGCAGCACGCTGAACGCCGCGAAGGCGGTGACGATGGCGATCGGCACGTTGACGAACAGGCACCAGCGCCAGTTCAGGTACTCGGTCAGCAGGCCGCCGGCGATGAAGCCGATCGCGGAGCCGCCGCCGGCGATCGCGCCGAAGATGCCGAAGGCCGTACTGCGTTCCCGTGGATCGGAGAAGGTGGTGGAGAGCAGCCCCAGCGCGGAGGGGGCGAGCAGGGCTCCGAACGCGCCCTGGAGGGCACGGGCGCCGAACAGCATCGCCGGGCCGACCGCGGCGCCGCCGAGGGCGGAGGCCA
Source organism: Kitasatospora sp. NPDC005856 (assembly GCF_040629945.1). Taxonomy (NCBI): domain Bacteria; kingdom Bacillati; phylum Actinomycetota; class Actinomycetes; order Kitasatosporales; family Streptomycetaceae; genus Kitasatospora; species Kitasatospora sp. NPDC005856. The sequence continues at coordinate 72,133 of NZ_JBEXWT010000028.1, forward strand.
GGGCGAAGCCCAGCAGGCCGACGGTGAAGACGCGCTTGCGGCCGAAGAGGTCGCCCAGCCGGCCGCCGAGCAGCAGCAGACCGCCGAAGGCGAGCGTGTAGGCGGTGATCACCCACTGCCGGTCGGCGTCCGAGATGCCCAGGTCCCGCTGGGCGGACGGCAGTGCGATGTTCACGATGGTGATGTCGAGCACGATCATGAGCTGGGCGGTGGCGATGACGGCCAGCGCCCACCAGCGGCGCCGGTCCGCGTCCTCATGACCGTGACCGGTGGCGGTTTGCACAGTCACTGGTCGAGCCTTCCGGTGTGGGGCGGAGAGGTCACGCAGTCGTCTTCCAGCGAAACTCCGCCCCGGACGGATCGCAAGGAAAAACCTCACCAAATCTGACCTTCAGGACAAAAGAACCAGGCCCCCGGGACTCCGGACCGAGTCCCGGGGGCCTGGTTCCCAGGCCCGCCGCGGCGGTCTGCGCCGCGTCGTGGATCAGAGCGCCGAGAGCTCCTCGAGCAGGTCGTCCAGGCCCAGCGAGCCCTGCGAGAGAGCCGCCATGTGCCAGGCCTTGAGGTCGAACTCCTCGCCGCGCGCCTCGTGCGCCGCCTTCGCCGCCGCCCGTCCGCGCAGCCAGGCACGCTCGCCGAGCTTGTAGCCGATCGCCTGGCCGGGCATGCCCAGGTAGCGGACCAGCTCGCTGTCCAGGAACTCGGCGGACAGGCCGCAGTACAGGCCGAAGAACTCCCGGGCGTTCTCCGGGCCGACCGGCTCGCCCGGCTCGTACGGGGAGTCCGCCGGGAAGTCCAGGCCCACGTGCATGCCGATGTCGATGATGACCCGCAGCGCGCGCATCATCTGCGCGTTGAGGTAGCCCAGGCGGTGGCCCGGGTCGGTGAGGTAGCCGAGCTCGTCCATCAGGCGCTCGGCGTACAGCGCCCAGCCCTCCAGGTTGGCGCTCACCCCGCCGAGGCTCACCTGGTAGGTGGAGAGCCGGTCGGCGACGTAGTTCCACTGCGCGAGCTGGAGGTGGTGGCCCGGCACGCCCTCGTGGTACCAGGTCGAGACCAGGTCCCAGACCGGGAAGCTCTCCCGGCCGACCAGCGGCAGCCAGGTCCGCCCGGGGCGGCTGAAGTCCAGCGAGGGCGCGGTGTAGTACGGCGCGGCGGCGCTGCCGGCCGGGGCGATCTTCGACTCGACCCGGGTGACCGGCTCGGCGAGGTCGAAGTGGGTGCCCTGGAGGTCCCGGACGGCCCGGTCCATCAGGCCCTGGAGGTACTCCCGGGCGGCCTCGGCACCCTCGATGGCCGGACCCTCGGTCTCCAGCCACTGCATCGCCGCCAGCGGGCCCGCGCCCGGCAGGACCTTCTCGGCCTCGACCTCCATCTGCGCCAGCAGGTCGTGGAACTCGCTCCACGCCCAGGCGTAGGCCTCGTCCAGGTCCAGTTCGGCACCCGTCCAGTAGCGCACCCAGCGGACGTAACGCTCCCGGCCCGCGGTGTCCGACGCACCGGCCGCGGCCGGGCCGTACACGTCGCGCAGCCAGTCGCGCAGCTCGGCCAGCGCCTCCTCGGCGGCCACCGCGTGCTTCGACAGTTCGGGGCGCAGGGCCTGCGGCGCGTCCTGGACGAACTGTCCGAACCATCCCGACCGTCGCCCACGGCCCCCCTCGCCCGAGCCGCTGCGCGGCGCACCTCCTTCTGGGACCCGCTCGTCGGCCGGCGCGTCCTCGCCCAGCCACTCGGCGAACTGTCCGAGCACCGTGGCCACCTGGCGCGGGCCGGACAGCAGACCGCGCTCGATGCCCTCGGACAGCGTCCGCCGGTACTGCTCGAACGCCACCGGGATCCTCGCCATCCGGCGGCCGATCACCTCCCACTCGGCCTCGGTGTCGGTGCCCATCAGGGTGAAGGACTCCCGCAGGTCGTGCACCGGGGAGCCGAGGTTGCGCAGCGAGCGGAAGTTCTCCCCCGCCTCGTGGACGGCGAGTTCAGCGGTCAGCCGCTCGCGCAGCAGCCGGGCGCAGCGGCGCTCCGCCTCGTCCTCGGCGGCACCGGAACGCTCGGCCGCGTCGAGCTTCGCCAGGGTGCGGCGGGCGAGGTCGGCATGGGCCTCGGGGCCGGCCGGGGAGAGGTCGGGCAGTCGGTCGTCATCGAGGTTGAGACCGAGGTACACCGCGGTCAGCGGGTCGAGCTCGGCCAGTTCGCGGACGTGGTCGTCGGCGATGCGGCGAGGGGTGGTGCCGTCGGCGGTGATCAGTTCTTCACGCATTCCGACATCATTGCGTGGCGCGACGGCTTTGCAACCCCTTGGCGACCGGGGTTCGCCCGCGAAAAACCGTTCGCCGCCACAGGACCGGATCGGCCCTGCGCCCATTACGCTTGGCCGCCATGGAAGCCAGCCCCACCTCGGCAGGTCAGGCGCCCGTTCCGGCCGCGCCCGAACCGCGCCCGCGCCGCTCCGGCTACCGCCGGCTGCCGGTCCAGCAGCGGCGCGAGCAGCTGATCGCGGTCGCCCTGGAGCTGTTCGCCTCCCGGCCGCCCGAGGAGGTGAGCCTGGACGACGTCGCCGAGGCCGCCGGGGCCTCCCGTCCGCTGGTGTACCGCTACTTCGCGGGCGGCAAGCAGCAGCTGTACGAGGCCGCGCTGCGCACCGCGGCGGACGAGCTGACCGGCCGCTTCGCGGTGCCGGTGCGCGGGAAGCCGTCCGAGCAGCTGTCGACGGTGCTGGACGGCTACTTCGCCTTCGTCGCCGAGCACGACGCGGGCTACTCGGCGCTGCTGCGCGGCGGTTCGGTGGTGGAGACGGCCCGCACCTCGGCGATCGTGGACGACGTCCGGCGGGCGGCGCTGCGGCGCACGCTGCGTCACCTGGGCGTGCGGGAGGCCGGACCGCGGCTGACCCTGCTGGTCCGCTCGTGGATCGCGGTGGTCGAGGGCGCGTCGCTGAGCTGGCTGGACGAGGGCCGGGCGCTGCCGGTGGCGGAGCTGCGCGACTGGCTGGTGGACCAGTTCACCGCGATGGCCGCGGCGACGGCGCTGCACGATCCGCAGACGGCCGAGGTGCTGGCGGGGGTGCTCGCGCTGGAGGGACCGCGGCCGGAACGGGCGGAGCGGCTGCGGGCGGTGCTGGGCGGCGCTTCCTAGCCGCGCGGCCCCGCGGCGCCGTGGCCGTGCGTCGCGACGGCCCTCCCGACCCCCGTGCCAGGGGTCGGGCTCGGCCCGTGCGGCCTACGCCTTGCCGAGCACCTGGCGCTGGCGGCCGAGGCCGTCGATCTCGATCTCGACCACGTCGCCCGGGGCGAGGAACGGCGTGCCGGGGCGGCCCAGGGTGACCCCGGCCGGGGTGCCGGTGATGATCACGTCACCGGGTTCCAGCACCGTGAACCAGCTGGTGTAGCGGACCAGTTCGAGCACCGGGAAGATCATCTCGGCGGTGCTGCCGTGCTGCCGCTGCTCGCCGTTGACCCAGAGCCGCAGGGTCAGCGCCTGCGGGTCGGCCACTTCGTCGGCGGTGACCAGCCAGGGCCCGAGCGGGGTGAAGGTCTCCGCCGACTTGCCCTTGTCCCACTGGCCGCCGCGCTCGAACTGGAAGGCCCGCTCGGTGACGTCGTTGGCGATCGTGTAGCCGGCGATCACCCCGGCCGCCTCGGCGTGCGAGTCCAGGTAGCGGGCGGTGCGGCCGATCACGATCGCCAGCTCGGCCTCGTAGTCGGTCTTCTCGCCGCCGCGCGGCACCAGCACCTCGTCGTACGGGCCGACCACGGTGGAGCTCGGCTTGAGGAAGATCACCGGCTCGGCCGGGATCGCGGCCCCGGCCTCGGCCGCGTGGTCGCGGTAGTTGAGCCCGATGCCGACCACCTTGCCCGGCCGGGCCACCGGGGCACCCACCCGCAGGCCGTCGAGGTCCACCACCGGCAGGACGCCGGCGGCCGCGTCCCGGGCCAGCGCGGCCGGGTCCAGCCCGGCCAGGAAGGCCCCGTCGAGGTCGCGGGCCCGCCCCGAGAGGTCGTACGCGGTGCCGTCCTCGCCCAGGACGACCGGGCGCTCGGCGCCCGCCGGTCCGACGCGCAGGAGCTTCATCGATCCCTCACCAGCCTTTCGTCGCAGCTCACCGGGGCGGCGCGAACGCCGCTCCCGAGTCCGGCAACGAGGTATACCAACGCGTCCGGGCGGCGGACCAGACCGTCCCGATGGGCGAAATGCTCCCGGTTCCGGCCCGGGCCGCGCCCCGGGCTCGGCAGCCCGCACGGTTGACACCCGGCGGGCGACCGGGCCCGGGGCACGCCTCAGTCGCCCCGCGCGGCGCCGAGCAGTGCCCCCAGGCCCAGTGCCCGCGGCCGCCCCGGGCCGAGCCGGGCGGCCTCCCGCTGCCAGTGCGCGAGGTCGCGCCGGGCGTCCGCCCGGGCCTCCGGGGTGGCGCCGGGCGCCTGGGCCAGCTCGTCCAGCAGGGCGACGGCGGCGCCCGGGCTGCCGTCCAGGGCCAGCCAGAGGGCCAGGTCGTGGCAGGTGCGCAGGGTGCGCGGATCGTCCGGGCCGCAGATCCGGGCGAAGTCGGGCACGAGCGCGGTGAGGATCTCCACCGCCTCCGCCGCCTCGCCGGCCTCGCCGTGCCGCCAGGCCCGGTCGGCCCGCCGGCGCAGCTGCTCCGGGCTGGGGTCGTCCGGGCGCAGCATCCCGGGCTGGACGCCGCGCAGCCGCTCCAGCACCTCGGCGGCTCCGGCGGGCCGCTGATCGGGCCGCTTGGCGAGCAGCTCGGCGACCAGCGCGGCCAGCGCCGGGTCCTTGCTGCGCACCCGGGACGGGACCTCCTCCAGGTGCCGGTACATGTACTCGGCGGCCGAGGCGGCGCGGAACGGGCGCGCGCCGGTGCAGATCTCGTACAGCATGACGCCGAGGGCGTAGAGGTCGGCCCGGCCGTCCACCACGCCGCCGGACCAGCACTCGGGCGCCAGGTACGGGACGGTGCCGACCACGTTGCCGGTGGAGGTGAGCCGGACGGTCTGGGTGACCAGCCGGGCGATGCCGAAGTCCAGGACCTTGGCCCGCTCCCCCTCCTGCGCGATCATCACGTTCTCGGGCTTGATGTCCCGGTGGACGATCCCCGAGCGGTGCGCGGCGTCCAGCGCCTTGCAGACGTGCCGCATCCAGCGCAGCGCCTGCTTGTGGTCCGGCCGGCCGTCCTTGAGCACCTCGGACAGCGCCCGGCCGCGGACCAGCTCCATCACCAGGTACGGGATCTTCCCGGAGGAGGTCTCCGTCCACCCGTAGTCGTACACGGTCACGATGTGCGGATTGTTGAGGCCGCCGGCCGTCCGGGCCTCGCGGACGAACCGGCTGACCGCCTCCCGGTCGGTGGCGTGCTCGGCGAGCAGCACCTTGACCGCGACCTCCCGGTCGATGGTCGTGTCGGTCGCCCGCCAGACCACGCCGAACCCGCCCCTGCCCAGCTTCTGCTCCAGCCGGAAGCGACCGCCGAGCACCTCGCCCTTCTCCATGCCCTCCCCCAACTCGACCGCGCCCGCCCGGCGTTCGCCGCCGGGAGGGGTCACCATAGCGGCGGGCGGAGACGTACGGGTGAACGACCCGGGGCCGGCCCCGCTACGGCTTGGGCTTGGGCAGCCCGGGCGGGTTGATCTCCGAGCTCCGCACGGCCTCGGCGTCCAGGCCCCAGCGCTTGAGCACCTGCCCGTACGTGCCGTTGCGGATCACCTCGTCGATCGCCGCGTTCAGTGCCTTGACCAGCCCGTTGTCCTTCCGGGTGGTCGCCGCGATCTTGCCGAGGACGTCCGCGCCGCCGCCCGAGTACGTGCCGACGACCTCGGTCTCGCCGGTCTGCACGGCGTGGAAGGCCAGGCTGGGGTTGGGGCCGGTGTAGACCTCGATCCGGCCGGAGGCGAGCGCCAGGTAGTACTCGGTGCCCTGGAAGTACTTGATGTCGATCGGCTTGAGGCCGTTCCTGACGTTCTCCTCGCTCCAGGAGACCAGCAGCTTCTCCTGGTTGGTGCCGGTGGCGACGCCGACCGGCTTCCCGGCGAGGTCCTTCGGGCCGGTGACCTTGAGGCTGCCGCCCTTCTTCGCCTCGAAGCCCAGGACGTCCAGCCGGTAGGTGGCGAAGTCGTACTTCTCCTTGCGCGCCTCGGTGACGGTGATGTTGGAGATGCCGACGTCGTACTTGCCGCTGTCCAGGCCGACGAAGATGTTCTCCCAGGAGACCGGGTTGTACTCGACCTTGAGGCCCAGCACGTTGCCGATCAGCGCGGCGAGGTCCGGCTCGACGCCGATGATGGTCTTGTCGTCGTTGGCGTAGAAGTCCAGCGGCGGGGTGGTACCGATGGAGTCGACCACGGTCAGCGTCCCCTTCTTCCTGATCTCCTCCGGGACCAGTGCGGCGATCGCGTCGACTTTGGGCGTGGTGACCCGGTTCTGCTCCGGCGACAGGTTCACCACGGTGCCGTCGGGCGCGGTGGTGCCCTTGGCCGCGGCGAGTTCCGACCCCGCGCCCGTGGCGGTGCTGCCGCAGCCGGCCAGGGCGAGGGCGGCGGCGAGCGCGCCGGCGGCGGTCACGAGGGCGCGACGGGGTAGGGACATGGCGGAACTCCTGCTCGGTGAAAGGGAGGTGCGGGACGGGAAGGGGGGGGAAGGTCAGAGGACCTTGGCCAGGAAGGCCCGGGTGCGCTCGTGCCGCGGCCGGTCCAGGACCTCGGCGGGCGGGCCCTGCTCGACCACCACGCCGCCGTCCATGAAGACCACGGTGTCGGCGACCTCGCGGGCGAAGCCGATCTCGTGGGTGACCACGATCATCGTGGTGCCGCTGCGGGCGAGGTCCTTGATGACGTCCAGCACCTCGCCGACCAGCTCCGGGTCGAGCGCCGAGGTGGGCTCGTCGAACAGCAGCACCTTGGGCTCCAGCGCCAGCGCCCGGGCGATCGCCACCCGCTGCTGCTGCCCGCCGGACAGCTGCCGGGGGTAGGCGGCGGCCTTGTCGGCCAGCCCGACCCGCTCCAGCAGGGCCAGCGCCGCCGCCCTGGCCTCGGCCTTCGGGCGGCGCAGCGCGGCCACCGGCGCCTCGACCAGGTTCTCCAGCACGGTGAGGTGCGGGAACAGGTTGAAGTTCTGGAACACGAAGCCGATGCCGGTGCGCTGGCGCAGCACCTCGCGCTCCCTGAGCTCGTACAGCCGGTCGCCGGAACGGCGGTAGCCGATCAGCTCGCCGTCGATGGCGACGTGGCCGCGGTCCAGCTTCTCCAGGTGGTTGATCGCGCGCAGCAGGGTGGACTTGCCGGAGCCGGACGGGCCGAGCACCACGGTCACCGAGCCGACCGGGACGTCCAGGTCGACCCCGCGCAGCACCTCCAGCCGGCCGAAGCTCTTGTGCAGTCCGCGGACCTGCACCATCGGGGCGGCCGGGGCCGGGCCGGAGGGGTTCGGCCCGGGCTTGGTCAGGGTGGTCACGACTGTCCTCCGGAGGTATGGGCGGCGGCGGGCCTGGTGCGGGCCGGCAGGCTCCGGGCGAGGGCCCGGAGGCGCTGCCACGGGGTGGGCGGCGGGGTGCGCTCGGCACCGCGGGCGAAGTGGCGCTCGACGTAGTACTGGCCGATCGAGAGCGCGGTGGTCAGCAGCACGTACCAGACGGTGGCGACCATCAGCAGCGGCACCACCCGGCCGGTGCGGCCGTAGATGACCTGGGCCTGGTAGAAGAGCTCGCCGATGGCCATCACGTAGACCACCGAGGTGCCCTTCAGCAGGGAGATCACCTCGTTGGCGGCGGCAGGCAGGATGCCGCGCATCGCCTGCGGCAGCACGATCCGCCAGCCCTGGCGCCACCGCGGGATGCCGAGCGCGGCGGCGGCCTCCCGCTGGCCGGAGTCCACCGCGATGATGCCGCCGCGGATGATCTCGGCGGCGAACGCGGCCTGGTGCAGCCCGAGGCCGAGCACCGCCGCACCGAGCGCGCCGAGCACGCCGACCGTCTCGACGTCGCCGAAGGTCGGGCCGAACGGGATGCCGATCCCGAACCGCTTGTAGAGGTAGGAGAGGTTGAACCAGAACACCAGCTGGACGATCAGCGGGATCGAGCGGAACACCCACACGTAGGCCCAGGCGATGGAGCGCAGGATCGCGCTGCGGGACAGCCGCATCGCGGCCACCGCGGTGCCCAGCAGGAAGCCCAGCACGGTGCCGTAGGCGGTGAGTTCGAGGGTCCGGCCGATCGCCCGGAGGATGGTGTCGGCGGTGAAGTAGAGCCGGAACGTGGCCCAGTCCCAGCCGGGGTTGGTGGCCAGGCCGTGGGCGAACTGGGCGAGCACGACCAGTGCGGCGATCCCGGCGGCCCAGCGCCAGGGGTGCCGGGCGGGGACGGTCCGCAGGCCGGCCAGTGCGTCGAGGTCGAGGGCGGCGGCCGGTCTCGACGGGGCGGGTGGTGCTTCGGTGCTGACGGTCATCGGGACTCCTTCGACGGGCCCTGGGCTCGGGCGGGCGCGGGCTCAGGCGGGCTCGGGCTCAGGCGGGCTCGGGCTCAGGCGGGCTCGGGCTCAGGCGTGCTCGGGCGGGCTGATCTGCGACTCCTTGATCGCCGACTCGGCGACCCCCCACTTGCGCAGGATCCGCTCGTACGTCCCGTCCTTGATCAGCTGGTTGACCGCCGCCTGGAGGGCCGGGGCGAGCTTCGAGCCCTTCTTCAGGGCGAAGCCGACGTCGAGGCGGTGGAACTCCCCGAGGAAGCGGGTCCCGGAGGCCTCCTGCGCGGCCTGGTGGCGCAGGCCGTTGATGGTGGACATCTCGACGTCCACCCGGCCCTGCTGGAGGCTGGTCAGCAGGGCGCCGCTCTCGCTGAACGCCTTGACCTCGTACGGCTTCTTCCCGGCGTCGGTGCAGACGCCCTTGCGGCTGTTGAGCGTGGTCTCGAAGGTGGTGCCGGCGCCGGTGCCGACGGTCAGTCCGCACAGCTGGACCAGGTCGGTGACCGGCTGGATCGCGGTGTCGTCCTTCTTCACCGCGAAGCCCTGGCCGTCGTCGATGTAGGTGACGAAGTCGATGGTCTTCAGCCGGGCCGTGGTGACCCCGAAGTTGCCGGTGCCGACGTCGTACTTCCCGCTGTCCAGGGCGGGCAGGATGGTCTCGAAGGCGGCCTCCTCGCGCTGGACGGTCAGACCGAGCAGCTTGGCCACCGCGTCGGTGAAGTCCACGTCGATCCCGGCGGGCTTCTTGGAGACCTGGTCGACGTAGAACGCGGTGGGCGGCGAGCCGAAGGCCGAGCCGAACTTCAGCGTGCCGGCCCTGCGGACCTCCTCGGGCAGCAGCGCGGCGGCGGCCTCCGACCTGGTGAGGCCGGAGACGAGGTCCTCGGTGGCGGTGGCGGCCGGACCGCCCGCCACCGCCGCGCCCGCGATCTTCGGGTCCGAGCCGCAGGCGGCCAGGGCCAGGACCGGCAGCAGGGCGGTGGTCGCGAGCAGGCGGCGGCGGACGGTGCTGGTTCTCACGGGGGGGCCTTTCAGGAGGTCGGGGCCAGGACGGCCAGGGGCTTCTCGAAGGGGAGCAGGCCGACGGTCAGGGGGTCGGCCGAGACGTCGAACAGCGGGGTGTAGCCGGCCGCGAGGTAGAGGTTCCTGGCCTCGGGCTGGCGCGGGCCGGTGGTGAGGTGGATACGGGTGTAGCCGGCCGCGGCCGCCGTCCGCTCCAGCTCGGCTAGCACCCGGCGGGCCAGACCCCGGCGCCGGTGCGCGGAGTGCGTCCACATCCGCTTCACCTCGGCGGTGTGCTCGTCGTAGCGCTTGTAGGCGCCGCCGGCCACCGGTTCGCCGTCCTCCAGCAGGAGCAGCAGCACGCCGTGCGGCTCGGCGAAGTCCTCGGCCGGGTAGCGGGTCATCTCCAGGCGCGCCTCGGGGCCGTACCGGGTGACGTACTCGTGGGTGAGCTCGCGCAGCAACGGCTCGACCAGCGGATCGTCGATGGCGGCCTTGCGGAAGACGGCCGCCGGCGACGGACTCACGCCTGCACCGCGATCAGCTGGTGGCGGTCGCGCTCGGCCTGCTCGGCCTCGGCGGTCCGCTCGGCCCTGGCGGCGTCCCGCTTGGCGACCTCCTCGCGGACGATCGGGATGACGTACCGGCCGAAGTCGATCGCGTCGTCCAGCAGGTGGTAGCCGCGCGCGGAGAGGATGTCCACGCCGAGGTCGTAGTAGTCGAGCAGCGCCTGGGCGACCGTCTCCGGGGTGCCGACCAGCGCGTTGGAGTTGCCCGCCGCGCCGGTGGCCGCGGCGGTCGGGGTCCACAGGGCGCGGTCGTAGCGCTCGCCGGCCTCGGCGATCTCCAGCAGCCGCTGGGAGCCGGTGTTCTCGGGTGCCGCCCCGGGTACCGCCGCCCCGGGGCCCGCGCCCGGCCGGCCGGCACCCCGGCGGGCCCGGATCGCGGCCACCGTCCGGTGCGCCTTCTCCCAGGCCAGCTCCTCGGTCGGCGCGATGATCGGCCGGAACGCCACCTGGATCCGCGGCACGTCGGTGCGCCCCGCGGCCCGGGCCGCCTCCTTCACCCGCTCGATCTGCTCGGCGGTGCGGGCCAGCGGCTCGCCCCAGAGGCAGTAGATGTCCGCCTCGGCGCCGCCGGCCGCGTAGGCCGCGTCCGAGGAGCCGCCGAAGGAGACCGCCGGGCGCGGCTGCTGGACGGGGAAGACGTCCGAGACGAAGTCGTTGAAGCGGTAGTGCGGGCCCTCGTGGTCGAAGGGCTCCCGGCTGGTCCAGGCCTTCTTGACGATGCCGATGTACTCCCGGGTGCGCTCGTAGCGCTGGTCCTTGGTCAGGAAGTCGCCCTCGCGCTGCTGCTCGTGGTCGTTGCCGCCGGTGATGAAGTGCACGGTCAGCCGGCCGTCGCTGATCCGGTCGAGGGTCGCGAAGGTCTTGGCCGCGAAGGTCGGGTAGGAGACGTTCGGCCGGTGCGCCAGCAGGATCTGGAGGCGGTCCAGGTGCGAGGCGAGGAAGGCCGCCGCGGCCGCGGGCTCCGGGGCACCGGCCGCGTAGGCGAAGAGCACTCGGTCCCAGCCGTGGTCCTCGTGCGCCCGGGCCAGCCGCAGGGTGTAGTCGCGGTCGAAGGCGGCGGTGGTGCGGGCGGTGGTCTCCGAGCCATCGCCGGTGGCGGCGATGCCGAGGAATTCGACGGGCATGGCGGAACCTTTCGGGTGGGCGGGACTCCGGTGGGCCGCGGGTGGGCAAGCCGGAGGCGGCCGCGGCGGGGCGGCCGTCGAACAGGTGACGGTGACGGGGTGCGGAAGGACTGCCGGAGTGCTGGCGGGCCGGAGCGCAGTGCGAAGTCGGGGGCGGCAGCGAGGGCCTGACGCGTCGCCGGTCGTCGACGACGGATCCGGGCCGCGAAGGGGCGAGCCGAGGGAGGGCTCCCCGCCGGGAGATCAGGCCGGACGGACGGCCGACTGCCGGGTCAGCCGCGACACGCCGCGGACCACACCCGACCGAAGTCGATGTGGTCGCGGCTGACCAGGGGCTGCTCGGCGTACATGGCCTCAAGTTGAGCAGTCGGCCGATCGGTCCGTCAACCGTCCATCATTGCCGCACTGTTGCGATCTCCTGTCACTTCTCCGACACGCTTCCACTCGGCCCTCCCCGGCCCCGATCGCCCTTGACAGCCGTCGATCGCGCATGCGTACGATCGGCACGGAGTGCAGTGCAATGCGCCGGCCGTGTTGAGGGACGCGGGCCGCGCCCGCGTACGTGACCACCGCCGTACCTCTCCCCGCCCGCACTCCGCCCAGGAGCCGCCGCCATGGCCACCCCGCAGGACGTCCTGCCCTCCCCCGCCCTCGACCGACCCGCCGAACCGCCCTCAGCCGCGCCGCCCACCACCGAGGCCCGGATCGTCGCCCGCCGCAAGCCCGGCCAGTGGGCCGCGGCCGGCGTCGCCCTGCTGCTGGCCGCGATGGCGGTCAACTCGGTGATCCGCAACAAGGCCTTCCAGTGGAGCCTGGTCGCCGACTGGTTCACCGCCCGGTCCGTGCTCGACGGGCTCGGCCTGACCCTCTGGCTGACGGCCGTCACCCTCGCCCTCGGCTTCGTGCTCGGCACCCTCCTCGCCACCATGCGGCTGTCCGCCAACCCGGTGCTGCGCACGCTGAGCTGGGGCTACATCTGGGTGTTCCGCTCCACCCCGCCGCTGGTGCAGCTGCTGTTCTTCTTCAACATCGGCGCGCTCTACCCGACCCTCGGCCTCGGCGTCCCCTTCGGCCCCGAGTTCGTCACGGTCAGGACCGTCAACCTGATGGGCCCCACCCTGACCGCCGTCATCGGCCTCACCCTGCTGGAGACCGCCTACGCCGCCGAGGTGATCCGCGGCGGCATCCTCTCCGTCGACCGCGGCCAGCTGGAGGCCGCGTCCGCGCTCGGGCTCGGCCGGTGGCGGGTGCTGCGCCGGATCGTGGTGCCGCAGGCGATGCGGGCGATCGTGCCGAGCGCCGGGAACATGCTGATCGGCGCGCTCAAGGGCACCAGCATCGTCAGCGTGCTGGCCGTCTCCGACCTGCTCTACTCGGTGCAGCTGGTCTACCTCCAGTCGTACCAGGTCATCCCGATGCTGGTGGTCGCCACCCTCTGGTACCTGGTGGTCACCACCCTGCTGTCCATCGGCCAGTACTACGTGGAGCGGTACTTCGCCCGGGGCGCCACCCGCGACGGCCTGCCGCCCACCCCGCTGCAGCGGGCCCGCGCCGCCTTCGTGAAGGTGGCGAAGGCATGACGTCGACGCTCGTGATCGTCGGCGCCGGCCCGCGCGGCACCGGACTGCTGGAGCGGATCGCCGCCAACGCCGCCGAACTCCTGCCCGCCGAACGACCGTTGGCGATCCACCTGGTCGACCCGTACCCGCCGGGCGCGGGCCGGATCTGGCGCGACGACCAGTCCCCGCTGCTGCGGATGAACTCCATGGCCGAGGACGTCACCATGTTCACCGACGAACGCTCCACCCTCGAAGGGCCGGTCCGACCCGGCCCCTCGCTGGCCGAATGGGCCCAGCGGCAGGGGGAGTTCGCACCCTACCGGGAGGTCGCCGACCCGGACGTGCGGGCCGAGCTGCGCACCCTCGCGCCCACCGACTTCCCCACCCGCCGGGCCCAGAGCGCCTACCTGGACTGGGTGTTCCGCCGCGCCGTCGCCGACCTGCCGGCGCACGTCACGGTCACCGTCCACCGCGACACCGTCCGGCGGATCGAGGGCCCCGCCGACGGCCCGCAGACCGTCCACCTCACCGACCGGACGCTGACCGCCGACCACGTCGCGCTCACCCTCGGCCACCTCGACTCGGCCCCGCACCCGCGCCACGCCGCCGACGCCGAGTTCGCCGCCCGGCACGGCCGCTTCCACCTCCCGCCCGCCTACTCCGCCGACGTGGCCGCCGAACTCGCCGGCCTCGCCCCCGGAGAACACGTGGTGCTGCGCGGCCTCGGCCTCGCCGCGGTGGACCTGGTCGCGCTGCTCACCGAGGGCCGCGGCGGCCGCTTCGAGCCCACCGGGGACGGGCCCGCGCTGCGCTACCACCCGTCCGGCCGCGAGCCGGTGCTCCACCTCGGATCCCGGCGCGGCGTCCCGTACCACGCCAAGACCGACTACCGCCTCCAGGGGCCGCCGGCCCCGCTCCCCCGGTACTTCGACGCGGCCGCCGTGGACGCCGTGCTCGCCACCGGCGGACAGCTCGAACTACGGCGCGACTTCTGGCCGTTGATGGCCAAGGAGGTCGGCTTCGGGCACTACCACGAGCTGTTCCACGCCCACCCCGAGCGCACCGCCCTGCCCTGGACGGAGTTCCTCGACCGCTACGACCGGCACGGCTGGTACAGCCCCGAACTCGCCGCCCTGGTCGCCGAGGCCGTCCCCGACCCGGCCGACCGGCTCGACTTCGAACGGCTCGACCACCCGCTGGCCGGGCTCGAACTCGGCACCGACGAGGAGCTCCAGGCGCATCTGCGCGGGTACGTCACCGCCGACGTCGACCGCCGCGCCGACCCGGCGCACAGCGCCGACCTCGGCGCCTTCCTCGCCCTGCTCTCGCTGTTCGGCCAGCTCCCCCGGGTCATGACGAGCGGCCGGCTCACCGCCCGGTCGCTCGCCGAGGAGGTGGACGAGTGGTTCTTCGGCTACTTCAGCTTCCTCGCCTCCGGCCCGCCCGGCTTCCGGCTGCGCCAGCTGCTCGCCCTCTCCGAGGCCGGGGTGGTGCGCTTCCTCGGCCCGGACGTGCGGGTCGAACGGGACGGGGCGAGCGGCACCTGGCGGGCCCGCGGCACCACCGTGCCCGGCCATCACGTCACCGCGACGGCGCTGGTCGAGGCGTACCTGCCCAAGCACGCGCTGGCCCGCACCCTGGATCCGGTGCTGCGCGAGCTGCACCGCACCGGCCGGATCGTCGAGGAGGTGGTCACCGACCCGGACTACACCCACCGCTCCGGCCTGGTCACCATCGCCCCCGCGGACAGCCGGCTGCTCGATCCGGCCCTCGGCGGCGCCCCGCACCCCCGCCGCACCGCCCTCGGCCCCCACACCAGCCTGCGCGCGGCCGCCGCCTTCGCCCGCCCGCGCACCGACGCCCCGGGGTTCCGGCAGAACGACGCCGCCGCCCGCGCCCTGCTCCACGCCCTGGCCGCGCTCCCGGCGACCCCGGTACTGGCGGCGTGAGCGGCGCGAGCGCCCTGAACGCCACGGGCGCCCTGACGGCGGCGGTCACATCGAAGGACCGAAGATCTCCTCCACCAGGTCCTCGTCCGAGACGTGGTCCGGTGCGTCGAAGACCACGTCCGCGACGCCCTTCAGGCCGACCCCGCGGTCCAGCGCGTCCATGCAGGCCCGGGCCTGCTCGTCGGTGGCGAAGTCCCACACCCGCAGCCGCCGCACCAGCACCAGCGCCTCCATCGGGCTCATCCGCGGCGTCCGGCGGCGCTGCGCCGGCCCCTTGCGGCCGGCCTGGGCCAGCCGGTGCTGGTAGCCGGTCAGGTCCTGCCAGGCCTGCACGGTGCTCGGGTGGTGCTCGCCCAGCACCCGGGCGAGGTCCGGCAGCAGCCCGTGCAACTGGATCACCGCGCCCTGGAGGTCGCCCCGGTTGGCCTGGTGCAGCGCGAGGTCGTGCCGGGCCTTCAGGACCCTGGGGTCGTACGGGCCCCAGGCGGCGTGCAGGTCGGGCAGCAGCTCGTTCATCAGCCGGATCGTGGTGACCGGCGCACCGCTCTCGCCGATGCACCAGACCAGGTGGTAGCGGGCGCCGAGGGTGTCCGGGTCGATCGGGCCGAGCGCCGAGCGCATGTCGCCCACCAGGGCGGTCAGCAGCCGGATCGCGCCGTTCAGGTCCCCGGTCCGGCTGAGGTACCAGGCGAAGTCCCGCCAGGTGCACAGGGTGTCCCGGTCGCTCGCGCCGAGCGCCGTCACGCACTCCTGGGCGAGCGTCTGCAGGAGCATCGCCGACTCGCCGGCCGTCGCCGCCCGGTACGCGGCCGACCGGCGCTCGCGCAGCCCGGCCCGTACGGACTCGGCCGGCGGCGCGGCCGTCACCGGCGGCGTGGTCAGCGGCGGCAGCACCGAGGGCACGGCGGGCGGCGGCGTGGGCGGCACGGCAGGCGCGGGCACGGGCGGCACAGCAGGCGCGGGCGCGGGCACGGGGACGACCGGCGGGGCGCTCGGCTGCGGTGGCACCACCGGCCCCGGGCGCTCCACCACGGTCGGCACCGGCGCCGGTGCGGCCGCCCGGCCGTCCTGCCGCCCGGCCGCCTCGGCGAGCCGCCGCTCGACGGTACGGGCGTCGGCCGGCCGGTCCGCCGGGTCCTTCGCCAGCAGCTCCGCCACCAGCCCGGCCACCTGCGGCGGCAGCCCGAACTGCGCCGGGTCCAGCGGCTTCGGCGCCTCGTTCAGGTGCTGGTACATCAGCACCGGCGTCGAGTCCCCGCCGAACGGCCGCGCTCCGGTGAAGAGTTCGATCAGGACGCAGCCCAGCGCGTAGAGGTCGGCCCGCCCGTCCACCCGGCCGCCGGTCCAGCGCTCCGGCGCCATGTACGCCGGACTGCCGACGATCGTCCCGGTGGTGGTCAGTCCGCCCGCGCCGGTGTCCAGCTGGGCGATGCCGAAGTCCAGCACCTTCAGCCGGCCGGAGTCGGTGATCATCACGTTGTCCGGCTTGATGTCCCGGTGCACCATGCCCGCGTCGTGCGCCGCCGCCAGCGCTGCGCTGATCTGCCGCCCCCAGCGCAGGCTGAGCGCGGGCTCGGGCACCCCCGCCAGCAGCACCTCGGTGAGGGTCCGCCCGGTGAGCAGTTCCATCACCAGGTAGGTGACCTCCTCACCGCCGAGTTCGCACTGCCCCAGGTCGTGCACCGTGACGATGTGCGGGTGCGAGAGGTTGCCGGCCGCACCGGCCTCCCGGACGAACCGCAGCGCGGCCTTGGCCCGGTCGCCGCCGTGGTGCCCGATGACCTTGACGGCCACCGGCCGCCCCATCCGGGTGTCCCGGGCCCGCCACACCACCCCGAACCCGCCCTGCCCGAGCTTCTCCACCAGCTCGTACCGGCCGTCCAGGACGTCCCCGACTCGCACGCTCTCCCCTCCCGCCATGACGCCCAGACTCTACCGACGACGCTGCGCCCGCCGCGGAGACGGCCCTCCCCCTGCCGGAGGCCAGGTGGAAGGATGGAACCGACCCCCGCGACGGTGCGGGCGGCGCGAACCAGCAGAGCCCGAGGAGAGCGGCCATGGCCAAGCAGGCCCCGCAGAGCGACCCGGCACAGGACGCCCCCGAGGTGTCCGCGCCCCAGCACGCGGCCGCGGGGCTGCCCGCCGTCGGCCACAGCCTGCGGATGGCCGCCGAGCAGATGGGCGCCCGCCGCACCCTGGCCACCCTGCTCAAGGTCAACCAGCAGAACGGCTTCGACTGCCCCGGCTGCGCCTGGCCGGAGCCGGACAAGCCGCACACCGCCGAGTTCTGCGAGAACGGCGCCAAGGCCGTCGCCGAGGAGGCCACCGAGCGCCGGATCCACGCCGAGTTCTTCGCCGCCCACCCGGTCGCCGACCTCGCCGAGCGCTCCGGTTACTGGCTGGGCCAGCAGGGCCGGCTCACCCGGCCGATGCTGCTCGACGAGGGCGCCACCCACTACACGCCGATCTCCTGGGACGACGCCTTCGCGCTGATCGCCGAGGAGCTGAAGGCCCTGGAGACGCCGGACGGCGCCGCGTTCTACACCTCCGGCCGGACCAGCAACGAGGCCGCCTTCGCGTACCAGCTGTTCGCCCGCCGGCTCGGCACCAACAACCTGCCGGACTGCTCCAACATGTGCCACGAGTCCTCGGGTTCGGCGCTCACCGAGACGCTCGGCGTCGGCAAGGGCAGTGTCAGCCTCAAGGACCTCTACCAGGCCGACCTGATCATCGTGGCCGGCCAGAACCCGGGCACCAACCACCCCCGGATGCTCTCCGCGCTGGAGCGCGCCAAGCGGGCCGGCGCCACCATCGTCAGCGTCAACCCGCTGCCGGAGGCGGGTCTGGAGCGGTTCAAGAACCCCCAGCACGCGCGCGGCCTGGTCGGCCACGGCACCAAGCTGACCGACCTCTTCCTGCAGATCCGCCTCGGCGGCGACCTCGCGCTGTTCCGCGCACTGAACCGGATCGTCCTGGAGCAGGACGGTGTCGACCGCGACTTCGTCGCCGAACACTGCTACGGCTTCGAGGAGTTCGAGGCCCAGGCGCGGACCACCGACCGCGCCGGGGTGCTCGCCGCGACCGGACTGCCCTGGGAGCAGATCGAGGAGCTCGGCCGGCTGGTGCTGAAGTCCGAGAAGATCATCGTCTGCTGGGCGATGGGCCTCACCCAGCACAAGCACGCCGTGCCGACCATCCGCGAGGTGGTCAACTTCCTGCTGCTGCGCGGCAACGTCGGACGTCCCGGCGCCGGAGTCTGCCCGGTGCGCGGGCACAGCAACGTCCAGGGCGACCGGACGATGGGCATCTTCGAGCGCCCCGCCACCGCCTTCCTGGACGCGCTGGGCAAGGAGTTCGGCTTCGAGCCGCCGCGCGAGCACGGCCTCGACTCGGTGGACACCATCCGCGCGATGCGGGACGGCAGGGTCGGGGTCTTCTTCGCGATGGGCGGCAACTTCGTCGCGGCCACCCCGGACACCGAGGTCACCGAGGCCGCGATGCGCCGCTGCCGGCTGACCGTCCACGTCTCCACCAAGCTCAACCGCTCGCACGTGGTCACCGGCGCCCGCGCCCTGATCCTGCCCACCCTGGGCCGCACCGACCGGGACGTCACCCCGCGCGGCGCCCAGTTCGTCAGCGTCGAGGACTCGATGGGCCAGGTGCACGCCTCGCGGGGCGGCCTGCGTCCGCCCGCCCCCGGGCTGCTCTCCGAGACCGCGATCGTCTGCCGGCTCGCCCGCGCCGTGCTCGGGCCGCAGGACACCGTGCCGTGGGAGGACTTCGCCACCGACTACGACACCCTGCGGGAGCGGATCGCCCGCGTCGTACCGGGGTTCGAGGACTACAACGAGAAGGTCCGCCGCCCCGGCGGCTTCACCCTGCCGCACGGCCCCCGGGACACCCGCACCTTCCCGACCGCGACCGGGAAGGCCAACTTCTCCGTCAACCCGCTGACCGCCCCCGAGGTCCCGCCGGGCCGGCTGCTGCTCCAGACCCTGCGCTCGCACGACCAGTACAACACCACGATCTACGGCCTCGACGACCGCTACCGCGGCATCAAGGGCGGCCGCCGGGTGGTCCTGGTCAATCCCGCGGACGCCGACGAGCTCGGGCTCACCGACGGCGGGTACGTCGACCTGGTCGGCGAGTGGAGCGACGGCGTGGAGCGACGCGCCCCGCACTTCCGGGTCGTCCACTACCCCGTCGCCCGCGGCGGCGCGGCGGCCTACTACCCCGAGACCAACGTCCTGGTGCCGCTCGACTCCACCGCCGACATCAGCAACACCCCCACCTCCAAGGCCGTCGTGATCCGCTTCGCGCCCGACAGCGGCGAGTAGCGGCCGACCGGCCGGCCCGGACAGCGCGGAGGCCGCCCCACGTCGGTGACGCGGGGCGGCCTCCGCGTTCCGGCCTTCGCGTTCCAGCCTCGGTGCCGCGGCCTCGGTGCCGCGGCCTCAGTGCGTCGGCGTGCCCAGCGGCAGCGTGGCCGTCGCACTGCCCGGCGCCGAGGCGGTCGCCGAGCCGGTGCCGCCCGGGCCCTGCGTCGGGGTGCCCGTCCCGGTCGGGGTGGGCGTGCCGGTGCCGCTCGGAGTGCCCGGGGTCCCGGTCGGGGTCGGCGTGCCCGGCTCGGTCGGCGTGCCGGTCGGGGTCGAGGTGGGCGTGCCGCCCGACGGCGTCCCCGGGTCCGTCGGCGTACCGCTCCCGCCCGGGGTGGTCGGCGTCCCGCCCGGCGTCTCCGGCACGGCCGGCGGCGTCACCGCGCCGCCCGGGGCCGGCGGGGCCGGCACCTGGTGGCCCGGGCTCGGTGCTATCGGCGTGACGGAGTCCCAGCCCGCCGGGAGGTCGGGCACCTTCCAGGCGCCGCCGGCGTCGTCGGCCGAGTCGGACGGGTCGGGGCGGACGGCGCCGAGGATCGGCATCGAGCCGATCGGCGAGATCTTGATGAACGCCCCGGGCCGCGGCGCCTGCACGATCAGCCCGCCGCCGATGTACATCCCGATGTGCGAGGCGTCCTGGAAGTACACCACCAGGTCCCCGGGCCGCAGCTGGTTGAGCGCCACGTGCGGCAGCTGCGCCCACTGCTCCTGGCTGGTGCGCGGGATCGGCTTGCCGGCGTGCAGCCAGGCCTGCGAGGTGAGGCCCGAGCAGTCGTAGGCGTCCGGGCCGGTGCCGCCCCACAGGTACGGCTTGCCGACCTGCGCCAGCGCGAAGGCGATGGCCCCGCGCCCCTGGAGGGAGGGCGTGCGCTCGCCCTTGCCGAGCGCCCCGGAGGCGAGGAACGCGAGCTGCGCCTCGTCCGCCTTGGCCTTCTCCAGCTGCTCCAGCTCGGCCCGCTGGGCGCCGGTCAGCGAGGAGACGGCCTGCTCGACCGCGGCGAGGTCGGCGGTCGCCTTGGCCTTGGCCGCGTCCTGCTGGGCGACCAGCGTCCGGGAGGTCGCCAGCGCCTCCTCGGTCTGCTTCCTCAGCCCGTCCAGCGCGTCCCGGTCGCTCTTCAGCTTGTCCAGGAACTCCGACTGCGAGCGGCTGGCCGAGGCGAGCAGCTCTGCGATGACGACCGCCTCGTACGGGTCCTTGGAGAGCAGCAGTTCGGCGTAGGCCGACGCGGCGCCGTTGCGGTACTGCGCGGCGGCGAGCTGCGAGGCGATGTCGGTGCCGGCGTCGACCTGCTTCTGCTGGCGCTCCACCCGGCCCTGGAGGTCGGTGAGCGCGGTCTGCTGCTCGGCCACCTTGGCGACGGCGCCGTTGTACTGCTCGGTGGCGGCCTCGGCGCTCTGGTAGAGCGCGTGCAGCTGGTCGAGCAGCGGGCCGAGGGTGGCCTTGGCGGCGGCGAGCGGGTCGGCGCCCGCGACGGCCTGGCCGGCCCCCGGGTCGGGCGCGGCCCAGGCGGCCTGGGCGCCCACCGGCAGCGCGAGCGCCGCGGCCGCGAGGACGGCTCCGCAGCGCAGTGCCGCCCGGACCCAGGGGCGTACGCCTGCCGTCCCGGCTCTCTGTCCCGCCCCGCCCATGGTCTGGCCCTCCCCGCCGCGCACTGCCCCTGTCCCGGCTTCCCGGATCCCGCAGATCCTCCCACGGGTTACTCGCCGGAAACAGGGCGCATGCGGACCGGGAGGTTAATTCTCGATTGATCTGTGAGACAGCTCTCAACAAATCGTGCGGAACCGGCACGTTCTTCGCTAATGTCCAGCTCAGCGCGGCCCAGGTCACCTCGATGAAAGCAAGTGGTCACCCGGAGTCAACCATCGGAACCACGATTCCCGGCTCAGTTCACCTTCCGTTTACCAAGCAGACCTACGGTCACAACGTCATCAACGTCCGTGCGACAACTACGACGATTGTTTGGGTATGGAACACATCTCGTTCCTGGTGGCCGTTGTGATCATCACGGCGCTCGCCTTCGACTTCACCAACGGGTTCCACGACACCGCCAACGCGGCCGCCACCGCGATCGCGACCGGCGCCCTTCGTCCGAAGGTCGCGGTCACCATCGCGGCTCTGCTCAACTTCGCGGGTGCGTTCCTCTCCGTGAAGGTCGCCACCACCATCTCCGGCGGCATCGTCAACGAAAAGGCCGGCGTTCACCCGGAGATCATCTTCGCCGCCTTGGCCGGCGCGATCCTCTGGAACCTGCTGACCTGGCTGCGCGGTCTGCCGTCCAGCTCCTCGCACGCTCTGTACGGCGGCCTGATCGGCGCCACGATCGTCGGCGTCGGCATGAACGGCGTCAACTTCGACACCGTGGTCACCAAGATCCTCATCCCGGCGGTCGCCTCCCCGTTCGTCGCCGGCCTGGCCTCCTGGGGCGCCACCAAGCTGGCGTACGCGATCACCCGCAAGGGCGACGCCGCCACCACCGAGAAGGGCTTCAAGACCGGCCAGGTCTTCTCCTCCTCGCTGATCTCGCTCGCGCACGGCACCAACGACGCCCAGAAGACGATGGGCATCATCACCCTGACCCTGGTCTCGGTCGGCGCCCTGCCGCACGGCGCGCTGCCCCCCACCTGGGTCATCGTCTCGGCCGGCGGCGCGATCGCGCTCGGCACCTACATGGGCGGCTGGCGGATCATCCGCTCGATGGGCAAGGGCCTGGCGGACATCCGCCCGCCGCAGGGCTTCGCCTCCGAGTCGGCCGCCGCGACCGTCATCCTGACCTCCTCGCACATGGGCTTCGGCCTCTCCACCACCCAGGTCTGCTCCGGCGGCATCATGGGCGCCGGCCTCGGCGGCCCGAAGGGCGAGCTGCGCTGGAGCCTGGTCCGCCGCATGGTCTACACCTGGGGCCTGACCCTGCCGGCCGCCGCCGTGGTCTCCGGCGGTGCTGCCCTGCTGGCCGAGCAGGGCAGCTGGGGCGTCGCCCTGGTCGGCGCCGTGCTGGTGGCCGGTGCGGGTGCGATGTGGCTGATCTCCCGCCGCCAGCCGGTCGGCGCGGACAACGTCAACGACGTGGACGTCACCCCGGTCGAGGTCGCACCGGCCGGCGCCGCCGCGAACACCCCCACCCCCGCCTCGACCACGGTCGCGGCCTGAGCGCCGATCGCTGAGGAGCTCTCACCATGCACATCAAGTGGAACGCCCTGGCCCAGACCGCCGGGGTCAGCTTCGGCATCACCGTCGCCGTGGTCTGCGTCTTCGCGCTCGGCATCCTGGCGCTGTCCCGCCGCGAGGCCGCCGTGGCCGCCGTCCGTGAGGGCGGCGATGGCGCCGGGGCCGCGGGCGGCGGCAGGCTCGCCCTGGCCGGCGCGTGCGTCTGCTTCGCGCTGTGCGGCGGGGTCGTCCTCTACGGGCTGTCGCTGATCGCCGGCAAGTAGCCGTACACAGGCCGACGGGCCGGGGAGTGCCTGCGCACTCCCCGGCCCGTTCGCGTGTCCCGACGGCCCCTCAGCCCTCCTGGGTGGTGCTCTTCAGCGCCGTCTCCCGGATGAAGAGCACGGTCACGAAGGCCAGCGCCGCGAACGGGGCGGCCCACAGGAAGACGGTGCCGACGCCGTGGCCGAAGGCGTCCGTCACCAGCGGCACCAGCGGGGCGGGCAGCTTGGCGAGGTCCGGGATGCCGCCGCCGGAGGCCGCGGGCGAGGCCGGGACGTGCGCCGCGGCGAGGTTCTCGGCCAGGTAGTGGCCGACCTTGTCGGTCATCAGCGCGCCGAGTGCGGAGACGCCCATCGCGCCGCCCATGGTGCGGAAGAAGGTGACCACCGAGCTGGCCGCGCCGAGCTCGTGCCGGGGCACCGTGTTCTGCACCGCGAGCACCAGGTTCTGGCTGGTCAGGCCGAGGCCGATGCCGGTGATCGCCATGTAGACGGAGAGCAGCACGTAGTCGGTGTCGGCCCGGGCGGTGCCCAGCAGCCCGAAGCCGATGGCGAGCAGCGCGGTGCCGGAGACCAGGTAGGCCTTCCACTTCCCGTACTTGGTGATCAGCCGGCCGGCCACCGCGGAGGAGACCGCCAGGCCGAGGATCATCGGCAGCGTCATCAGGCCGGCCGTGGTCGGGGACTTGGCCCGGGCCAGCTGGAAGTACTGGCTGAGGAAGGTGGTCGCGCCGTACATCCCGACGCCGACCAGCACGCTGGCGACCGCGGCCAGGACGACGGTGCGGTACCGGAAGAGGCTCGGCGGGATGATCGGCTCGGCGGCGCGGCGCTCGATCACGACGGCCAGGGCGCCCAGCAGCACGCCGCCGCCGACCATGGCCGCGGTCTGCCAGGACAGCCAGGCGTAGTTTTTGCCGGCCAGGGTGATCCAGATCATCAGCAGGCTGACCGAGGCGGTGATGACCAGCGCGCCCAGGTAGTCGATCTTCGCCCGGCGCTTGACCACCGGCAGCTTGAGGGTGCGCTGCACCACCAGGATCGCGACCAGCGCGAACGGGATGCCGACGTAGAAGCACCAGCGCCAGCCGAGCCAGGAGGTGTCCACGATGATGCCGCCGATCAGCGGTCCGCCGATGGTGGCGAGCGCGAAGACGGCGCCGAAGTAGCCGCTGTAGCGGCCGCGCTCGCGGGCCGGGACCATCGCGGCCAGGCAGATCTGGCCGAGCGCCACCACACCGCCGGCGCCGATGCCCTGGAGCGCGCGGCAGGCGATCAGCTCGCCGGTGTTCTGCGAGAGGCCGGCCAGCGCCGAGGTGCCGATGTAGATCAGCAGGGCGATCTGGAGCAGCAGCTTCTTGCTGACGAGGTCGGAGAGCTTGCCCCAGATCGGGGTGGAGGCGGTGAGGGTGAGCAGGGCCGCGGTGATCACCCAGGTGTACGCGGACTGGCCGCCGTGCAGGTCGGCGAGGATGTGCGGCAGGGCGTTGGAGACGACGGTCGAGGAGAGCACGGCCACGAAGAGGCCGAGCAGCAGGCCGGAGAGCGCCTCCATCACCTGCCGGTGGGTCATCTGCTGGCTGTCGGCCGCGGCGGTTCCGCTCGCGGCCTCGGTGGTCACGGTCATCTGGGTCCTTCGACGAGGCGGCGCGCGGGCGCGCGGGACACGCGGATCATGAAAGTTCGTTGCCGTAAGCAACCATAAGCCGAGATGGTTGAATTAGGCAACTTTCTTCAAGGGAAAGTAAAGCCTCGCCCACGACCCCGATCGCCGCGCCGGCGACCGCCGGATCACTCGGCGGTCGGCTCCTCCAGCACGTCGTTGAAGCGGTGCAGCAGCTCCGCGAAGCGGTCCACGTCCTGCGGCGACCAGCCGCCCATCACCTCGCGCACCCGCCGCATCCGGGCGTCGTGCGCGGCCAGGTAGCGCCGCCTCCCGTCCTCGGTGAGCGAGACCAGCGCGGACCGGCGGTCCAGCGGATCCGTCTCCCGGGCCACCAGGCCCAGCTCCTCCAGCGTCCGGATCTGCCGGCTCACCGTCGCCTTGCCGATCGAGAAGTGCGCACCGGCGTCGGTCACCCGCACCGGCCCGGCCTGCTCGATGTAGCCGAGCAGGCTGTACGCCATCCCCTCCAGCCCGGGGTGCACCCGCCGTGAGAGTTCCGCCACTCTGGCCCGGCCCCGCCGGAACATCAGCGCGACCTCGCGCTCCACCGCCACCAGGGCATCCTCGTCACTCACCGCGCCAGTATCGCGCAGCCGCCCCGGCCGCGCCCCGGCGCGGGAGGTGCGACAAGCCAACTACTTCATGGTATGAAGTATCGGTTCTGGAAGTACCGTTTTTCCCCGTTACGCAAGGAGATGTGGATGGCAACCCCGGGGCAGGGTTTCGTCGCCGAACTGAAGAGTGCGGTCACCCCGCGCGCGGCACTGCTCGTGATCGGCGTGCTGCTGCTCCAGCTCGGTTTCATCACCTCCTACATCGGGGCGCTGCACAAGCCGGCCCCGCAGAACCTCTCCATCGCGGTGGTCGCCCCGCCGCAGGTGACCCCCAAGCTGGTCGGCGCGCTGGAGTCGGTGCCGAACGACGCCGTCCGGGCCGTCACCGCACCGGACGCCGA
This sequence comes from Kitasatospora sp. NPDC005856, assembly GCF_040629945.1. Classification (NCBI taxonomy): domain Bacteria; kingdom Bacillati; phylum Actinomycetota; class Actinomycetes; order Kitasatosporales; family Streptomycetaceae; genus Kitasatospora; species Kitasatospora sp. NPDC005856. The sequence goes on from NZ_JBEXWT010000028.1 coordinate 97,209, forward strand.
GACGGCGATCCAGCAGATCAAGGACCAGAAGCTCTACGCCGCGCTGGTCGTGGACCCGACCTCCACCCAGGACACCCTGCTGGTCGCCGGCGCTCGCGGCACCTCGGCCGCCAAGGCCGCCGAGTCCATCACCACCGCGATCGACCAGACCCAGGGCCGTACGGTCAAGGTCCAGGACGTGGTGCCGCTCGACGAGGGCGACACCAACGGCCTCTCCGCCTTCTACCTGGTGATCGGCTGGTGCGTCGGCGGCTACCTGGTCGCCTCCATCCTGGGCATCAGCGCGGGCTCCAAGCCGGCCAACGTCCACCGCCTGCTGATCCGCCTCGGCGTGCTCGCGGTGTACTCGATCGGTGCCGGCCTGCTCGGCACGCTGATCGCCGGGCCGGTGCTGGACGCCCTGCCGGGCTCGGTCCTCGGCCTGAGCGCCATCGGCGCGCTGGTGGTGTTCTCGGTCGGCGCCTTCACCATGGCGCTCCAGTGCCTGTTCGGCATCATCGGCATCGGCATCGCGGTGCTGGTCTTCGTGGTGCTCGGCAACCCGAGCGCCGGCGGGGTCTACCCGGCGCCGATGATGCCGCCGTTCTGGCGGGCGATCGGCTCCTGGATCCCGAACGGCGCCGGCACCGGCGCGGCCAAGTCGGTCGCCTACTTCGGCTCCACCAACCTGGGGCTGCCGATCCTGGTCCTGGTGATCTGGGCGCTGCTGGGCATCGGCGTCGCCCTGCTGGCCGTCCTGCGCGGCCCGCGGGCCGAGGACCGCGACCCTGCCTCCGTCGAGGCCTGACCGGCCCTGACCCGTCACCGAGCCCCCGGCCACCACGGCCGGGGGCTCGGCGCGTTCCCGGGCCGGTCCCCCTCACCCCGCGGCGAGCGGCCCCGGGTCGGCCACGATGGCCCGGACGACCCGCACCGCCGCGCCCAGCAGCGGGCCCCGGCGGCCCAGCCGGGAGACCGTCAGCCGGTCCTCGGACCAGGGCCGCGCCGTCACCCGGGCGGCCAGTTCGGCCCGCATCGCGGGCAGCAGCCAGGGCGCCAGCCGGGCGTAGCCACCGCCCAGCAGCACCTCCGCCGGGTCCAGCAGGTTGACCGCACCGGCGGCCGCGGTGCCGAGCGCGGCACCGGCCCCGGCCAGCGCCGCGAGGGCCTCCTCCTCCCCGGCCCCGGCGCGGTCGGCGAGCAGCGTCACCCAGTCGCCCCGGGCGCCGGACAGGCCGGCCGCCCGCAGCACCGCCGCCTCGCCCGCGTACTGCTCCAGGCAGCCGTGCGCCCCGCAGGCGCAGCGCGGCCCCTCGGGGTGGACCGGCACGTGGCCGAACTCGCCGGCGAAGCCGCCGGCCCCGCGCAGCAGCCGGCCGCCGACCACGATCGCCGCGCCGACCCCGGCCTCGGCGGAGACGTACAGGAAGTCCTCCGGGCCCTCGCCCAGCCAGCGCTCGGCCAGTCCACCGAGGTTGGCCTCGTTGTCCGCCTCGATCGGCAGCTCGGCCAGGCCGCCGCCGGCCGTCCGCAGCGCCGGGCGCAGGACGGCGGCCAGCGGGACGTCCTGCCAGTCCAGGTTGGCGGCCCGCCGGAGCACCCCGCCCGAACCGCCCACCAGCCCGGGGACCGCCAGGGTGAGCCCGGCCGGGCGCAGCCCCGACTCGCTGACGGCCCCGCGCAGCAGGTCGGCGAGGTCGGCCATCACGGCCGCGGGCTCGCGCCCGTGGTTGGAGACCTCCCGGCGCCGCCAGGCGCGGACCTCCCCCCGCAGGTCGATCACGCAGGCGCCCAGGTGGCGCACCCCGATCTCGGCGCCGAGGCCGCCGGGCCCGTCCGGGTTGAGGCCGAGCGCGGTGCCGGGGCGGCCGACCTTGCCGCTGGGCGCGGCGGGGCCCTCCTCGACCACCAGGCCGTCGGCGATCAGCTGTTCGGCGAGCGAGGAGACGGCGGCCCTGGTCAGGCCGGTCCCGGCGGCCACCTCGGCGCGCGAGCGCGGTCCGCCGGCGATCGTCCCGAGCACCAGGGCGAGGTTGGCCCGGCGCATCCCCTGCTGGCTGGCGGGCCCGGTCCGGACGGGGTCCGGCTCGTGCATAAGGCTCACCTCGCCCCTTTACGGCACATCCCGTGGCATCTCGGGTGCAGCGTAACCGGGTTCCGGGGGCGCCGTCGTGGGCGCCGGGGCGGGCCCGGCCGGAGTCCGCCCGGCGGGCGGGGCGAAGACCCACCGCCGCATCGCCCAGTAGCGGAACAGCATCGCCGCGAAGGTGCCGACGACCATTCCACTGAGGAAGTCCGCGACCTCCTGCCGGAACGGCCCGACGTACGGCTCGCGCAGGTCGAGCAGGTAGCGGGAGACCACCAGCGGCACGTCGTTGACGGCGATCGCCACGGCGCTGACCAGGACGAACATCAGAGCCTCGCGCTGCCGGCCGGCGGCCCGGAAGGCCCAGCAACGGTTCAGCACGTACGAGACGACGGTGCCGATCAGGGTGGCGACGGTCAGCGCGACCACCGGTTTGTGCTCCAGCACGGTGAACTTGAGCTCGAAGTCGACCACCGTGGTGAGCACGAAGCAGCCGCTGCCGACCAGCAGGAACTTCACCAGTCGGCGGTGCCGCACCAGGAAGGGGCGCAGCCGGTCCGGCACCCGGGCCAGCGCGCGCTGCGTGGGGGACGGCATCTCCGCAGTCTCGCACGCGGGGATGCCGCCGGCCCTTCAGGCCATCGGTGGCCCGCTCGGGTCGCCGGTGGCCTGCGGAGCGTCGGCTCCCCGGTTCCCCGGGCCGCCTGACCGGTCGCCCGGGCCGCCGGTCAGGCCGGAGGCGGCGTTGCGGATGGCCCCGCCGGTGCCCAGCGGCTCCCGCTCGGTCAGGTAGACGAGCTCGATGCCGTAC
>NZ_JBEXWT010000029.1:0-98757 GCF_040629945.1 Kitasatospora sp. NPDC005856
GCCACCCAATCCGACGAACCCCCACCATCCCCAACCACCGGAACCGGCACCGACACCCAGTCCACCGCGAACAACGCCTCCGGCCCACCCACACCGGCCGACCGAAGCCCCTCCACCGACACCTCACGCATCGCGAGCGAGGCCACGGTGGCGACGGGCTCGCCCACGCCGTCGGCGAGGAGCAGCGACACGCCTTCCGCCGTGCCCTCGACCCGCACCCGGAGCACCGACGCGCCCACCGCGTCCAGCCGGACACCGGTCCAGGCGAACGGCAACCGGGTGCCGCCGGCCTGGACGACCGGGGACAGCCCGACCGCGTGCAGTGCGGCGTCCAGCAGTGCCGGGTGCAGACCGAAGCCGCCCGCCTCACCCGCCGCCTCCTCCGGCAGCGCGACCTCGGCGTAGACCGTGTCACCGACCCGCCAGGCAGCCCGCAGACCCCGGAACACCGGACCGTAGCCGTACCCGCTCTCGGCAAGGGCCTCGTAGAAGCCCTCCACCGCCACCGCGGTCGCCCCCGACGGCGGCCAGACGGTGAGGTCCGGACCGGCGTCGGCGCCGGCCTCGTCGGCCAGAAGCCCGACCGCGTGGCTGATCCAGACGGCGTCGCCGGTGCCCTCGGGCCGCGAGTAGACCTCGACGGTGCGTTCACCGGTCTCGCCGGCGGCGCCCACGCTCACCTGGATCTGCACCCCGGCGTGCTCGGGCAGCACCAGCGGCGTGCGCAGGACCAGTTCCCGGATCGCCGGGGCGCCGGCCCGGCGGCCGGCCGCCCAGACCATCTCGACCAGCGCGGCACCGGGCACCACCACCCGGCCCAGGATGACGTGGTCGGCCAGCCACGGGTGGGTGGCCGACGACAGCCGGCCGGTGAGCAGCAGGCTGCCGCCGTCGGCCACCGTGACGGCGGCGCTCAGCAGCGGGTGGCCGACCGGCTCCAGGCCGACCGTGCCCGGGTCGCCGGCCACCGGGACCGCCTCCGGCCAGTAGCGCTCGCGCTGGAAGGCGTACGTCGGCAGTTCGAGCCGTCGGCCGGCCGGCAGCACGGCCCGCCAGTCCACGTCCAGGCCCGCGACCCAGACCCGGGCCAGCGCGTGCAGCGCGGTGGCCACGTCCTCCCGGTCGCGACGGGCGACGGGAGCGAACACCCCTTCGGGGGCGGACTGTTGGGCCAGGCCGCAGAGCACCGCGTCCGGCCCCAGTTCGACGTAGCGGGTGACGCCCTGGCGGTGCAGGGCCTCGACGCCGTCGGCGAAGCGGACGGCCTCGCGGACCTGGCGCAGCCAGTACTCCGGGGTGGACAGCAGGCCCGGCTCGGCGAGTTCACCGGTCAGGTCGGAGACGACCGGCAGCTGCGGCTCGGCGAAGGCCAGACCCTTCAGGACGGCCTCGAACTCGTCGAGCATCGGCTCCATCAGGGCCGAGTGGAAGGCGTGCGAGACCGTCAGCCGACGGACCCGGCGGCCCTCGGCCGACCAGCGTCCGGCCAGCTCCTCGACCACCTCGACCGGACCCGAAACCACCACCGAGGCAGGCCCGTTGACGGCCGCCACGTCCAACCGCTCGCCGATCTCCGCCCGCACCTCGGCCTCGGTCGCCTCGACCGCGAGCATGGCGCCACCGCTCGGCAGCGCCTGCATCAGGCGGCCGCGCGCCGCGACCAGCGCGCAGGCGTCCGCCAGCGAGAACACCCCGGCGACGTGCGCCGCCGCCACCTCACCGATCGAGTGACCGAGCAGGAAGTCCGGCGCCACGCCCCAGGACTCCAGCAGCCGGAAGGACGCCACCTCCACGGCGAACAGCCCGGCCTGCGCCCAGACCGTACGGTCCAGGTCCTCCGCACCCTCGAACACCACGTCCCGGACCGGCCGGTCCAGGTACAGGTCCAGCTCCGCGCAGACCGCGTCGAAGGCGTCAGCGAACACCGGGAACGCCTCGTACAGCCCCCGGCCCATGCCCACCCGCTGCGCACCCTGTCCGGTGAACAGGAACGCCGTCTGGCCCTCGACGGCCGCACCGGCGACCACGTGCCCCGACGGGGTGCCCGCGGCCACGGTGTCGAGCCCCTCGGCGAGGCCCGCCGCGTCCGCTCCGAGCACGACCGCGCGGTGTGCGAGCGCGGCCCGGGAGAGCAGGGCGCGCCCGACGTCGGCCGGGTCCGGCTGCGGACGCCCATCGGCCCCGTCGACGGAGCCGACGAACGCCGCGAGCCGCTCGGCCTGGGCCCGCAGGGCGGGTTCCGTCCTGGCCGACAGCAGCCAGGGCAGCACCGGCGGCGCCACCGCGGTCCGCCCGGCCGGGGCGGGGCTCGGCACGGCCTCGATGATGACGTGGGCGTTGGTGCCGCTGATCCCGAAGGAGGACACGCCCGCGCGGCGCGGACGGTCCGCCTCCGGCCACGGCCGGGCCTCCGTCAGCAGCTCCACCGCACCCGCCGACCAGTCGACGTGCGGGGTGGGCTCGTCCACGTGCAGCGTGGCCGGGATGACGTCATGACGCATCGCCATGACCATCTTGATGATCCCGGCGACGCCGGCGGCGGCCTGGGTGTGCCCGATGTTGGACTTGATCGAGCCGAGCAGCAGCGGGCTGCCCTCCGGCCGGCCCTGGCCGTACGTCGCCAGCAGCGCCTGCGCCTCGATCGGGTCGCCGAGCCGGGTGCCGGTGCCGTGCGCCTCGACCACGTCCACGTCGCCGACCGACAGCCCGGCGTCCGCCAGCGCCTGGCGGATCACCCGCTCCTGTGCCGGGCCGTTGGGCGCGGTGAGGCCGTTGGAGGCGCCGTCCTGGTTGACGGCGCTGCCGCGCACCCGCGCCAGCACCCGGTGCCCGAGCCGCTGGGCGTCCGACAGCCGCTCGACCAGCAGCACGCCGACGCCCTCGCCCCAGCCGGTGCCGTCCGCCGCGGCCGCGAAGGCCTTGCAGCGGCCGTCCGAGGCGAGCCCGCCCTGGCGGTCGAACTCGCCGAAGGTGGCGGGCGAGACCATCACCGTGACACCGCCCGCGAGCGCCATCGCGCACTCGCCGCGCCGCACCGCCTGGGCCGCCAGGTGGAGTGCCACCAGGGACGAGGAGCAGGCGGTGTCCACCGTCACCGCGGGCCCCTCCAGGCCGAAGGTGTAGGCGACCCGGCCGGAGATGACGCTGTTGGCGGTGCCGGAGAGCAGGTGTCCCTCGGCGCCCTCGAAGCCGCGCGCGCCGCCCCCGCCGTAGCCGGAGGACGAGGCGCCGACGAAGACGCCGATCTGTCGGCCGCGCACCGAGCGCGGGTCCAGCTCGGCGGACTCGAAGGCCTCCCAGGCGGCCTCCAGCAGCAGCCGCTGCTGGGGGTCCATGGCGAGCGCCTCGCGCGGCGAGATGCCGAACAGCCCGGCGTCGAAGCGGGTCGCGTCCGTGACGAATCCGCCCTGGCGGGCGTACGAGTCCTCGGTGGCCGCGAGCTCCCAGCCGCGGTCGGCGGGGAAGCCGGAGATGCCGTCGGCGCCGGTGGCGACCAGCTCCCACAGCTCGTTCGGCGAGGCGATGCCGCCGGGGTAGCGGCAGCTCATGCCGACGATCACGATCGGGTCGTCGGTGCCGGTCGCTGCCGCGACGCCGGCCGGGACGGCCTCCGGGGCCGCTTCCAGGTCGTCCAGCAGCTCGCCGGCCAGGTGTGCGGCCAGCTCGCCGGGGGTCGGGTGGTCGAAGACCAGGGTCGCCGGCAGCGCCAGGCCCGTCTCGGTGCCCAGCACGTTGCGCAGCTCCACCGCGGTCAGCGAGGTGAAGCCCAGGTCCCGGAAGGCCCGGTCCGCTCCGACGGCCTCGGCGGTGCCGTGCCCGAGCACCGTCGCGACGCGTGCCCGCACCAGGTCCAGCAGGATGCGGCCGCGCTGCGGGGCGGGGGCCGCCGCGAGCCGGCGCACCAGGGCGGTGCCGCCCTCGGCGGCGGGTTCCTCCCCGGCCGGCCGCTGCGCCGCCTCGGGCAGGTCGGCCAGCAGCGGGCTGGGGCGGCTGGAGGTGAACGCCGGGGCGAAACGCTCCCAGTCCACGTCCGCGACCACCACGCAGGTCTCCCGCCGGTCCACCGCCTGGGCGAGCGCGGTGACGGCCAGCGTCGGCTCCAGGGCGGGCAGTCCGCGCTTGCGCAGGAAGTCCTCCGCCTCGCCGCGCACCGCCATTCCGGCCTCGGCCCAGGGGCCCCAGGCCACCGAGAGGCCGGCCAGGCCGCGCGAGCGCCGCTGCTGGACCAACGCGTCCAGGTAGGCGTTGGCGGCGGCGTAGAGCCCTTGCCCACCGCTGCCCCAGACGCCCGCGATGGAGGAGAAGGTGACGAACAGCTCCAGGTCCAGCCCGGCGGTGAGCTCGTCCAGGTGCGCCGCGCCGGTCACCTTGCCACCGGTGGAGGAGAGCACGTCGGCGGGGCCGGTCCAGTCCAGCGGTGCGGTCTCGGCGACGCCGGCCGCGTGCACCACGCCGGTCAGCGGGAGGTCGGCCGGGACGGCCGCCAGCAGCTCGGCCAGCGCCTGCCGGTCCCCGGCGTCGCAGGCGGCGACCGTCACCCGGGCGCCGAGCCCGGTGAGTTCGGCGACCAGCTCGGACACGCCCGGGGTGGCCTGCCCGCGCCGCCCGGTGAGCACCAGGTGCGGCGCGCCGCGCCCGGCCAGCCAGCGGGCGACGGCCGCGCCCAGCGCACCGGTGCCACCGGTGATCAGCACCGTGCCGGACGGGGTCCACGGCTCGGCCGGGGCCTCCTCGACGGCCGCCCGCACCAGTCGGCGGGAGTAGACCCCGGCGCCGCGCACGGCGACCTGGTCCAGGCCCTGGTCGCCGGTCAGCACCGAGGCCAGCCGGGCGGCCACCCGGCCGTCCACGGCGGCCGGCAGGTCGACCAACCCGCCCCAGCGGTCCGGGTGTTCCAGCGCGGCGACCCGCCCGGCGCCCCACACCTGGGCCTGGAACGGATCGCGCAGCGGGTCGGAACCGCCCACCGACACCGCACCGCTGGTGACGGTCCAGAGCGGCGCGCCGATCGCGGCGTCGCCGAGCGCCTGCAGCAGGACCAGCGAGGCGGTCAGCCCCTCCGGGCCGAGTGCGGTCAGCGACAGCACGCCCGCGTACTCGGCCGGCAGCTCCGCCAGCCGTCCGGCCAGCGCCGCGCGGCCCTCGGCCGCCGGGTCGCAGCGGAACTCGACCAGCTCGGCCCCGGCGGCGCGCAGCGCCGCGAGCAGTCCGGCGGCCACGCCCGTCTCGGCGGACTCGGAGGCGTCGGCGGGCTCCTCCGGCAGCACGACCAGCCAGCTGCCGGTGAGTTCGCCCGCGCCGAGCCCGTCCGTGACCGGCTTCCACGTGACGCGGTAGCGCCAGGAGTTGACGACCTGGTCGGCCCGGCGGCGGCGCCGCCAGGAGGACAGCACGGGCAGCAGCGGCTCCAGCTCGCCCGCCGCCTCGACGGCGAGGGTGCTGGCCAGCTCGCCCAGGTCCGCGCGCTCGACCGCGTCCCAGAACCGGGCGTCCAGGGCGTCTGCGCCGCCGTTCGCGGGCGCGGGGACGGGGCCCGGCTCGGGCCAGTACCGCTCGCGCTGGAAGGCGTAGGTCGGCAGCTCGACCCGCCGGCCGCCGCCCAGCACGGCCCGCCAGTCCAGCGGGACACCGGCCGTCCACAGCTCGGCGACGGCGCCCGCGACCGCCTGCGCACCGGTCCGGTCCCGGCGCTGCATCGGCACGAACACCCCGTCGGTGACGGTCAGTTGGGCCATGCCGCAGAGCACGCCGTCCGGCCCCAGCTCGACGAACCTGCGGACGCCGTGGCTCCGCAGGCAGGCCACGCCGTCGGCGAACCGGACGGTCTCCCGGACGTGGCGCACCCAGTAGTCCGACGTGCCCAGGGTCTCGGCGTCGGCGAGGGCGCCGGTCAGGTTGGAGACGATCGCGATCCGCGGCGCCTCGAAGGTGATCGTCTCCAGCACCGCGCGGAAGTCCGCGAGCATCGGCTCCATCAGCGCGGAGTGGAAGGCGTGCGAGACCGCCAGCCGGCTCGTCCTGCGGCCCTCGGCCCGCCAGCGGGCGGCGAGTTCGCCGATCACGGCCGCGTCGCCGGAGACCACCAGGTCGGCGGGCCCGTTGACCGCGGCGATGTCGGCCCGTCCGGCCAGCGCCTCGCGGACCTCCGCCTCCTCGGCCCGCACCGCGAGCATCGCCCCGCCGGCCGGGAGCGCCTGCATCAACCGGGCCCGGGCCGCGACCAGCCGGCAGGCGTCCGCCAGCGAGAACACCCCCGCGACGTGCGCCGCCGCCACCTCGCCGATCGAGTGGCCGAGCAGCAGGTTCGGCACCACGCCCCAGGATTCGAGCAGCCGGAAGGTGGCGACCTCGACCGCGAACAGGCTGGTCTGGGCGTGGACGGTCAGGTCCAGGTCCACGCCGTCGGCCGCCACCTCGCGGACCGGCCGCTCCAGCGCCGGGTCCAGTTCGGCGCAGACCGCGTCGAAGGCGTCGGCGAACACCGGGAAGCGCGCGTACAGCTCCTCGGCCATGCCGGCCCGCTGGGCGCCCTGGCCGGTGAACAGGAAGGCGGTGCCGCCGGGGACCGCGGTGGCGGCGGCCAGTCCGTCGAAGTCGGCCAGCCGGCCGAGGAGTTCGGCCCGGTCCTCGCCGACCAGCACCGCGCGGTGCTCCAGCGCGGCGCGGGTGGTGGCGAGCGCGTGGCCGATGTCGCGCGGGTCGGCGTCCGAGTCGGCGAGGAAGGTGCGCAGCCGCTCCGCCTGGGCCCGCAGGCCGTCCCGGGTGTGCGCGGAGAGCGGCCACAGCGCGAGCGCGGGGGTCTGTGCCCGCTCGGGCCCGGCGGCCGGCGGCTGCTCGATGATGACGTGGGCGTTGGTGCCGCTGATGCCGAAGGAGGAGACGGCGGCCCGGCGCGGCCGGTCCCGCTCCGGCCAGGGCCGGGCCTCGGTGAGCAGTTCCACCGCGCCGCGCGACCAGTCCACCTCCGGGCTGGGCTCGTCCACGTGCAGGGTGGCGGGCATGACCCCGTGGCGCAGCGCCTGCACCATCTTGATCACGCCGGCCGCGCCGGCCGCGGCCTGGGTGTGCCCGATGTTGGACTTGATCGAGCCCAGCCACAGCGGGCCGTCCTCCGGCCGCCCCTGGCCGTACGTCGCCAGCAGCGCCTGGGCCTCGATCGGGTCGCCCAGCACCGTGCCGGTGCCGTGGCCCTCGACCAGGTCGACGTCCCCGGTGGACAGGCCGGCGTTGGCGAGCGCCTGGCGGATCACCCGCTGCTGCGCGGGGCCGTTGGGCGCGGTGAGGCCGTTGGAGGCCCCGTCCTGGTTGACGGCACTGCCCCGGATCACCGCGTGGACGCGGTGGCCCTCGCGCCGCGCGGTGGAGAGCCGCTCGACCAGGAGCAGGCCGACGCCCTCGCCCCAGCCGGTGCCGTCCGCGGCGCCCGCGTAGGAGCGGCAGCGCCCGGTCGAGGAGAGCCCGCCCTGGCGGTCGAACTCGCCGAAGGCCGCCGGTGAGACCATCACCGTGACGCCGCCGGCCAGGGCCTGCTCGCACTCGCCGCGCTGCACCGCCTGGACGGCCAGGTGCAGGGCGACCAGCGAGGAGGAGCAGGCGGTGTCGACGGTGACGGCCGGGCCCTCCAGGCCGAAGGTGTAGGCGACCCGGCCGGAGATGACGCTGTTGGCGGTGCCGGACAGCAGGTGCCCCTCCCCGCCCGCCGAGCCGAGGCCGCCGGCGCCGTAGCCGGAGTTGGAGGCACCGGCGAACACGCCGATCTGCGCGCCCTGGACGGAGCGCGGGTCCATCCCGGCCGATTCGAAGGCCTCCCAGGCAGCCTCCAGCAGCAGCCGCTGCTGGGGGTCCATGGCCAGGGCCTCGCGCGGGGAGATGCCGAACAGCGCCGCGTCGAAGCCGGTCGCCCCGGCGACGAAGCCGCCCTGCCGGGCGTAGCCACCGTCGTCGCCGAGGTCCCAGCCGCGGTCGGCCGGGAAGCCGGTGACGCCGTCCTCGCCCGCGGCCACCAGGCGCCAGAGGTCGTCCGGGGACTCCACTCCGCCGGGGTAGCGGCAGCTCATGCCGACGATCACGACCGGGTCGTCGTCGGTGGTGGTGGCCACGGCGGCGCGGGCGTGCGCCGACGGCGTCTGCGGCTCGTCGAACAGCTCGCCGAGCAGGTACGCGGCCAGGGCGGTCGGCGTCGGGTGGTCGAAGACCAGGGTGGCCGGCAGCTGGAGGCCGGTCTCCGCGTTCAGCAGGTTGCGCAGCTCGACGGCGGTCAGCGAGTCGAAGCCGAGGTCGCGGAAGACCTGGTCGGGGTCGACAGCCTCGGCGGTGCGGTGGCCCAGCACGGCGGCGGCGCGCTCCCGGACCAGGTCCACCAGCACCTGGTGGCGGTGCCCGGCGGGCCCGGCGGTCAGCCGCTGCCGCAGCGCGGCGCCCAGTTCGAAGTCGGCGGCCTCCCCCTCGGCCGGCTGCGCCGCCTCGGGCAGGTCGGCCAGCAGCGGGCTGGGGCGGCCCAGGGTGAAGGCCGGGGCGAACAGGCCCCAGTCGACGTCGGCGACGGTCACGCAGCCCTCGCCGTGGTCCACGGCCCGTGCCAGGGCCAGCACGGCGAGGGCCGGGTCGAGCGCGTTCAGCCCGCGGCGGCGCAGGAAGTCGGCCGCCTCGCCCCGGACGGCCATCCCGGCCTCGGCCCAGGGGCCCCAGGCGATCGAGGTGCCGGCCAGGCCGCGGCTGCGGCGGTTGTCCACCAGCGCGTCCAGGTGGGCGTTGCCCGCCGCGTAGGCGGCCTGGCCGCCGCTGCCCCAGGTCGCCGCGATCGAGGAGAAGGTGACGAACAGCTCCAGGCCGTCGGTCAGTTCGTCGAGGTGCGTGGCGCCGGCCGCCTTGCCGGCGACGACGGCGGCCAGGTCGGCGAGGCCCAGCTGTCCGATCGGCTCGTGGGCCGCGACCCCGGCGGCGTGCACCACGCCGGTCAGCGGGAGGTCGGCCGGGATCCGCGCGAGCACCGCGGCCAGCGCGTCCCGGTCCGCGACGTCGCAGGCCTCGACGGTCACCCGGGTGCCGGTGGCGGTCAGCTCGGCGACCAGGTCCTCGGCGCCCGGTGCGGCGGCGCCGCGCCGGGCGAGCAGCAGCAGGTGCGGCACTCCGCGCCCGGCCAGCCAGCGGGCGACGGCCGCGCCCAGCGCACCGGTGCCACCGGTGACCAGCACCGTGCCCGAGGGGGTCCACGGCCGTTCGGCGGCCCGGACCGGCTCCGGGCGGCCCAGTCGGCGCCCGTAGACGGCGGAGCCGCGCACGGCGACCTGGTCCTCGCCGGTGCGGCCGGCCAGCACCGCGGCCAGCCGGGCACCGGCCCGGCCGTCCAGGGTGGCCGGCAGGTCGACCAACCCGCCCCAGCGGTCCGGGAGTTCCAGGGCGGCGACGCGACCGAGCCCCCACACCCGGGCCGCCGCGGGGTCGCACGGCGGGTCGAACCGGCCCACCGAGACGGCGCCGGAGGTGAGCAGCCACAGCGGTGCGTCGATGCCCGCCTCGCCGAGGCCCTGAACGATGGTCAGCGCCTCGGCGGCCGGGTCCGCGCCGGCCGGCAGCGCGACCACGCCGACCACGCCGGCCAGGCCGGCCGGGTCGTCCGGGTCGTCCGTCGGCCACGCCCCGGGCGCGCAGCGCAGGACGGTGGCGCCGGCGGCCCGCAGAGCCTGCTCGACGCCCTCCGCCCGCCCGTCCTCGGGGGCGGCGGACAGCAGCCAGTCACCGGTCAGCGGGGCGGCGTCGCCGAGGCCGGTCAGCGGCTTCCAGGTGATCCGGTAGCGCCACGAGTCGACGACCGACTCCTGCCGCTGGGAGCGCCGCCAGGCGGCCAGCGCGGGGACCACCTCGTCGAGCAGGCCGGGGGCCTCCTCCAGCTTCAGGGTGGTGGCCAGCTCGGCGAGGTCCGCGCGCTCCACCGCCGCCCAGAACCGCTGGTCCCGGTCCGAGGCGTCGGTCGGCGGGGCGACCGGGGCCGCCATGCTCCGGGGCCAGTAGCGCTCGCGCTGGAAGGCGTAGGTCGGCAGCTCCACCCGGCGGCCCTCGGGCAGCACGGCGCGCCAGTCGACCTCGACCCCGGCCGTCCAGATCCGGGCCAGAGCCGTCAGCGCGGACTCGGCGTCATCCCGGTCACGGCGCAGCACCGGGGCGAACACGCCCTCGGCAGCGGCCTGTTGGGCCATCGCGCAGAGCACGCCGTCCGGGCCGAGCTCGACGAAGCGGGTCACGCCCCGGGCGGCCAGGCAGGCGGCGCCGTCGGCGAACCTGACGGCCTCGCGCACATGCCGCACCCAGTACTCCGGGGTGGTGAGCAGGTCGGGCTCGGCGACGGCTCCGGTCAGGTTGGAGACGATCGCGATCCGGGGGCGGGCGAAGGAGACCGTCTCCAGCACCGCGCGGAAGTCCGCGAGCATCGGCTCCATCAGGGCGGAGTGGAAGGCGTGCGAGACCGCCAGCCGGCTCGTCTTGCGGCCCTCCGCCGCCCAGCGGGCGGCCAGTTCGTCGATCACCTCCGCGGTGCCGGAGACCACGACCGAGGACGGGCCGTTGACCGCCGCGACGTCGGCGCGTCCGGCGATCGCCTCGACGGCCTCGGCCTCGGTGGCCTGGACGGCGAGCATCGCGCCACCGGCCGGCAGCGCCTGCATCAACCGGCCGCGCGCGGCCACCACGGCGCAGGCGTCCGCGAGCGTGAGGACGCCCGCGCAGTGCGCCGCGGCGAGTTCGCCGACGGAGTGGCCGAGCAGGAAGTCGGGGGCCACGCCCCAGGATTCGAGCAGCCGGAAGCCCGCCACCTCGACGGCGAACAGGCCGGCCTGGGTCCACATCGTCCGGTCGAGGTCGCGGCCCGTGAAGACGGCGTCCCCGACCGATCCGCCGAGGTGCCGGTCCAGTTCGGCGCAGACGGCGTCGAAGGCCTCGGCGTAGGCGGGGAACGCCTCGTACAGCCCCCGGCCCATGGCCGCGCGCTGCGCGCCCTGGCCGGTGAACAGGAAGGCACAACGGCCCTCGCCCACCACGCCCGTGACCGCCGTGGTCGGCCCGCCCTCGGCGAGCGCGTCCAGGCCGGGGAGCAACTCGCCGAGCACCACCGCACGGTGGTCCAGGCCGGCGCGGGTGGTGGCGAGCGACCAGGCGAGGTCGGCCGGGTCGGGCGCCTCGTCGCCGGCCCCGGCCTCGGCGAGGTGGTCGCGCAGCCTGCGGGCCTGGGCGCGCAGCCCGGCCGCGCCCTTGCCGGAGAGCGGCCACAGCGAGGGCCGGCCGGCCGTGGGCGCCGGAACGGCCGAGTCGGCCGGAACCGCCGAGTCGGCCGGGGTGGCCTGCCCGGTGTCGGCGTCCGGCTCCGCCTCGCCCTGCGGCGTGGCCGGCGCGGGCGCCGCTTCGATGATCACGTGCGCGTTGGTGCCGCTGATGCCGAACGAGGAGACGCCGGCCCGGCGGGGGTGGTCGGTCTCCGGCCACGGCCGGGCCTCGGTGAGCAGTTCGACGCCGCCCTCGCTCCAGTCCACGTGCGGGGTGGGCGCGTCCACGTGCAGGGTCGCCGGCAGCAGGCCGTGGTGGATCGCCTGCACCATCTTGATCACGCCGGCCACACCGGCCGCGGCCTGGGTGTGCCCGATGTTGGACTTCACCGAGCCCAGCCACAGCGGGCCGCCTTCGGCGCGCTCCCGCCCGTACGTGGCGAGCAGGGCCTGGGCCTCGATCGGGTCGCCGAGCCGGGTGCCGGTGCCGTGCGCCTCCACCGCGTCCACGTCGGCCGGGGAGAGCCCCGCGCCGGCCAGCGCCTGGCGGATCACCCGCCGCTGGGACGGGCCGTTGGGGGCGGTGAGGCCGTTGGAGGCGCCGTCCTGGTTGACGGCGCTGCCGCGCACCACGGCGAGCACGGGGTGGCCCAGCCGCTGGGCGTCGGAGAGCCGCTCGACCATCAGCAGGCCGACGCCCTCGCCCCAGCCGGTGCCGTCGGCCGCCGCGGCGAAGGCCTTGCAGCGCCCGTTGCCGGCCAGGCCGTCGAGGCGGCTGAACTCCGCGAAGACGCTCGGCGAGGACATCACGGTGACGCCGCCGGCCAGCGCCAGCTCGCAGTCGCCCGCGCGCAGCGCGTGGACGGCCAGGTGCAGGGCGACCAGGGAGGAGGAGCAGGCGGTGTCGATGGTGACGGCCGGGCCCTCCAGGCCCAGCGCGTAGGCGATCCGGCCGGACACCACGCTGGCCGCGTTGCCGATGGCCAGGTGGGTGGCGGCGCCCTCGGGCAGGGAGTGGGCGCCCTCGGCGTAGCCGGAGGCGGAGGCGCCGACGAAGACGCCGACCCGGTTGCCGGTGAGCGAGCGCGGGTCGATCCCGGCCCGTTCCACGACCTCCCAGGCGGATTCCAGCAGCAGCCGCTGCTGCGGGTCCATGGCCAGGGCCTCGCGCGGGGAGATGCCGAACAGCGCGGCGTCGAACTCGGCGACGCCGTCGACGAATCCGCCCTCGTCGGCGTAGCCGGACCCGGCGGCCGGCCAGCCGCGGTCCTCGGGGAACCCGGTGATGGCGTCCTCGCCCCGGGTCACGAGCTGCCACAGGTCGGCCGGCGAGTTCACCCCGCCCGGATAGCGGCAGGCCATCGCGACGATCGCGATGGGCTCGCGCTCGCGCATCTCCGCCACCTGGAGCTGACGACGTGTGCGCCGGAGGTCGGCCGTCACCCGCTTCAGGTATTCGAGATACTTCTGCTCTTCCCCCACGCTGATCAACCCCTACTCCCGGCCCGTGGTGAACCGCAGCCGGTACCGATTACCCGTGAGACCGCAGCGATTCGCATCCTAGGAATTGAATCCGCGTGCGATACCCCTAGCCGACCCCAGAAAAAGGACTTCAGATGGCACGGGCCGTCCCGGGCCGTTCGCCACCGGAGCGGGAACCGCGTGCGCGCGATTCCCGTTCCGGAATTCGGTCCGGAAATCCGCGCCGCCGGGCGGCACGGATTTCCGTCCGGTCGTTCAGCCGATCCGCAGCGAGGTCTCCCCCGGCGCCCCGGCGTTGACCAGGGCGGCCAGGTTGCCGACGCCCTGCTGGTTCGCGTAGAGCATCTGGTGGGCCTCGCCGATCTGGTCGAAGGTGCCGCACCAGGTGATGCACGGGTCGAGCCGGCCGTCCGCCATCAGCCCGATGACCGCGCGGTTCTCCCTGGTGTTCGAGGCGTGCGAGCCCTGGAGGCGCTTGCTGCGCATCCACAGGTAGCGCAGGTCCAGGTCGCCGTTGTAGCCGCTGGTGCCGCCGCACAGGACGACCATGCCGCCGTTCTCGCAGACGAACAGCGAGGTGGGCAGGGTGTCCTCGCCGGGGTGCTCGATGACGATCTTCGGATTGCGGCGCTCCCCGAGGATCTCCCAGATCTTCGCGCCGAACCGGCGTGCCTCGGCCGTCCAGGCCTTGCCGGCCGCCTCGTCGTCGAGGTCCGGCAGCCGTCCCCAGTGGGTGAACTCCCGGCGGTCGATCACGCCCGCGGCGCCGAGGTCCAGGCAGAACCGGACCCGGTCCGGGTTGGAGACCACGGCGATCGGGATGCCGCCGAGCAGCTTCACGATCTGGATCGCCGCCGAGCCGACGCCGCCGGAGCCGCCCCAGATCAGCACCGGGTCGCCCGGGCGGACGTCGTGGGGGGCCCAGCCGGTCAGCTGCCGGTAGGCGGTGGCACCGGTGACCAGGTAGCCGCCGGCGTCCTCCCAGGACAGGTTGGCCGGCTTGCGGTGGAGCTGGTGCTCGCGCACCAGGGTGTACTGGGCGAAGGAGCCGTAGTTCGTCTCGTAGCCCCAGGCCCGCAGCGACTTCGAGGCGATGGGGTCGACGCCCATCCGGACGTCCTCCGCGGTCTCGTCCCAGGTCGCGCCGGAGAGGATGACCTCGTCGCCGACCTTGAACTGTCTGACGCCCTCGCCGACGGCCCAGACGACTCCGGAGCCGTCGCTGCCGCCGATGTGGAAGTCCTCCTTCTCGCCGAGCATCCGCTGTCTCATCGCGATGACGTCGATGGGTTCGCCCAGCGACGCCCAGACGTTGTTGTAGTTGATCCCGGCGGCCATGACGTAGACCAGCACTTCGCCGTAACCGGGCTCCGGCACGTCGACGACCTCGGTCTGCATCGCCTTGAGGGGCTCGCCGAAGCGGTCCTGCCGGATGACGGTCGCATACATCTGCTCGGGCACGTAGCCGAGCGGAGGAACCTCACCGAGTTCGTAGAGCGACTTGGACACGAACGACTCCTCTGGGCAGTTTTCCGGAATTTCCGAGGACCGCCTCGCAGAGCAGTTCTGGGCCGGTTCGGAACCGGCTGCCCTTCAACACGGTCGATTCGCGTGGATGAATGACGCGGAGGAACGACGGAGCGGTCAGCCGAGCCTGGTGCGGATCCGGTCGACGACGGTGTTCGCGTGGGCGTTGAGGTAGAAGTGGCCGCCGCGGAACACTTCGAGCTCGAAGGGGCCGGAGGTGTGCTCGGCCCACTTCCGGGCCTCGTCCACGGTGACCTTCGGGTCGTCGTCGCCGACCAGGGCGAGGACCGGCGCGGTGAGCTTCGGGCCGGGGGCGGGGCGGTAGGTCTCGGCGGCCCGGTAGTCGCTGCGCAGCACCGGGAGGACCATCCGCACCATCTCCTCGTCGTCGAGGAGGTTGGAGTCGGTGCCGTCCAGCCGCTTGATCTCGGCGAGCAGGCCCTGGTCGTCGAGCTGGTGGAACCGCTCGTCGCGGTGGGCGCCGGGGGCGCGCCGCCCGGAGGCCCACACGGTGTGCGGCACGATGCCGAGGTCCTCCAGCCGCAGCGCCAGCTCGTACGCCACGGAAGCGCCCATGCTGTGGCCGAACAGCGACAGCGGGCGGTCGGCCCAGGGCTTGACGACGTCGACCAGCAGGTCGGCGAGTTCCTGCACGGACTCCACGCAGGGCTCGTGGCGCCGGTCCTGGCGGCCGGGGTACTGCACCGCGAGGACCTCGACCTGGGGCGACAGCGCGCGGGACACCGGGAAGAAGTAGCTCGCGGACCCGCCGGCGTACGGCAGGCAGAGCAGCCGGTGCCGGGCCTCGGGCGCGGGGTGGTAGCGACGCACCCACAGATCGTCGATAGCGGCCATGGTGACTGGAATCCCTCCGGCGGTCGGCGTGGTGGGACCGCGACACCGGTGAGCCGCCGCCCGCGGACCTGCGGGCCGCGCGCGGAGAACCGTCTCACCGTGATCCGCGGGCGGGGGGCGCACGAGGGTTCGTGGCCGGCCTCCGGTCGCCCGCTGTCCTGTCGGGACCTCAACGGCTCCTACCGTGACGGCGTCGGCCCCCGCCGGACAACCCCTAGCCGCGCGGCACGGGCGCGCACACGCGGGGCCGTTCGGGCGGCCCGGGTAGGGGATGCCCGGCGGGGCCCCGGCACGTCCGCGGGCCGCTGGACTGCGGCGCCGTGCGGGTGATCGGCCCACGCTAGTCGATCGTGCCGCCCGGACAAGGGGGCCTCGTCGCGCCGGGGGGAGGTTAGGGGGCGGCCGGTGGCCAACTTTAGGGGTGTCGGCCTGATCGCTCCGGGGAACCGGACCCGCTGGTTCCACCGGCGGAACCGCAGCCGGCACCCGGCCCGGCGACTCGACGGGTCACCGGCGGAACGTGCGGGCCGGGCAGGCAGAACGTGTGCGGAACGAGCGCCTCCGAACCCATCCGGTAGTACCGGAAGGATTCGGTCCAGTTCCCCTCGCCCGGCCTGCGCGCCGACGCCGAATGCACTGTCATGTTTTCGGCCATCGAAAAGAAGCGGAACAGCCGATTCAGCCCCTTCCCACCGGTGACTTAACGGGCCGGACCGAAAGCCCTCAGCCGGCCCACCGCGTGATGGACCAGCAGGTGGCCCCAGATCTCCTGCTCGACCCCCTCGGGCGAGCAGGAGCGCAGCACCCTCACGGCGCTCAACTGATCCTCCGTCAGTTCCCGAAGGGCCGTCACCCCCGATCTCCACCCGCCGTGCAGCGCGGCCAGCTCGGCGGCGGGTGCCCGTACCGGGTCGAGGATCGTGGTGAGCAGCCGGCCGGGCTCCCCTGCGGAGCGGTCCTCGACCACCCGCACCACCGCCACCCCCGCCCGGCCACGTCCGCGTCCGCCTCGGCCTCGACCTCGGCCTCCGCCACCGTCGAGGGCGACCCCGGTCAGGTACGAGCCGTCGAGGGCCGCCCCCGTCAGGTAGGAGCCGTCGGACAGCTGCTGACACACCGGCAGCACCGCGTCCGGACCGGCCCGCCACAGCAGGTCCGCCCCACCGGCCGAGGCCGCCCGCCAGGACATCGGATCGTCGAACCCGCCGTGGTCGGCGAGCAGCAGGTCACCGCCGCCGAGGCGGTCGAACAGGCCGCGGGCCAGGTCCGGGACGGCGGCCGACGGCGGACCCGCGGCCGCCGCGGTGACCGCGTTGCTGCCGCAATCGGCCAGCGCCACCAGCCGCACCCGCGGATACCCGCCCTCGGTCTCCGGCGGCCCGAAGTGCGCCAGGTTCTCGGCACTGTCCGGCACCTCGAGCACCGCGCCCTCGACGGCGACCAGGCGCCACCCCCGGTACCGGGCTCCGCCCGCCCGTCCGGCCCCCGCGGCCCCCGCGGCCCCCTCGGCGGTCTCGGCCGGCTCCGGCCGGGCGACCTCGGCGAACAGCTCCCTGAGCGGCCCCGCACCCAGCTTCAGCCGGGCCCGCGAGATCGCCGCCGTACTGGGCACCTGCCCCGGCGCGGCACAGCGCCTCCCCCAGGCCAGGCCCCCGGCGAGCGTCCGGGCGACCTCCCGGTAGCCCTGCCCGGGGAACAGACACATCGCCAGGACGAAGTAGACCGTCACCTTCGGCGTCATCAGCCGGTTCCGCTGCCCCTCCCGTCCACACCGGGCCACCACCCGGTCCACCAGCTCCGGCGGGAACGCCCCGGTCAGCAGCCCGACCGCGATGCGATCCGGCAATCCCCCACCCGGCTCCACGCCGAACTGCCCTGGTCGCGACATCCGACACCTCCTGAAACCACGTTACCGACCCGAGGCCTAAGTCACCGGTGCGGTGCCGAACCCGATCCCTAGCCGCGGTCGTTGAAGTTCGCCTAGGGTGAAAGTAGATGCAGACCCGGGCTCTCGGACCCGTCGGCGCCGCATGTGCTGTGCACGTTGCGCATCTGATTGATCACGCAAAGTCATGGAGGCTCAAGGCATCACGGGGGAGTCAGCCTTTCCGTTGCGGTGGATGAAAGTCTTTTACACAACAACTCGGAGGCATTCTTGCTGATTCGAGCCGAACAGCATGAAGCGTTGGAGTATTTACTGGCTCTATTCGACGGACTGTCCAGCGGAAACGGGCGGGTGGTCCTCGTCAGTGGAACCCTGGGAAGTGGTAAGACCCAACTACTGCACGATTTCTCGGCACTGGCGGCGAAAGAGGGGGCGCTGGTCCTCCAGGCCACCGGTTCACGGGCGGAGCGGGACCTCCCCATGGGGGTCGTCGAGCAGTTGCTGCGCTGCGCCGAACTACCGAGCGAACTCGCCGCGGAGATCCCCGGCCTGGTCGCGGAGGCGTTCGGCGACCACCTGGGGTCCGGTCACCGGTTCGAACGGCCGAGGGCCGTGGAGAACGAGACGATCCGCCGTCTCGGCAACGTCCTCCTGGGCGCCTGCGACGGCCGCCCCGTGGTGGTCGGCATCGACGACGTGCACTTCGCGGACGCCGCCTCGCTCCAGGCGCTGCTGTACCTCCAGCGGCGCATGCGCCCGCAGCGCATGCTCATGGTGCTCAACGAGTGGGACCGGCCGCAGCCCACGCTGCCGATGTTCCGCGCCGAGGTGACCCGCGCGCCGCACAGCAGGATCCAGCTCAAGCCGATGTCCGAGCCCACCATCCGCGACATCCTCGAACGGACCGCGGACCACGCGATCGAGCCACGACTCGCCCCGGCCGTCCACCGGCTGAGCGGGGGCAACCCGATCCTGGTCCACGCGCTGATCGAGGACAACCACTTCGACGCCGGCCACGGCCGGGCCCGGCCCGACGACGCCCCTCACGTCGGCCGGTCGTTCGAAATGGCCGTACTGGCCTGCCTCTACCGCTGGGAGCCGCAGATCCTCTCGGTCGCCAGCGGCATGGCCGTCCTGCGCGAGCACGCCTCCCCGGCGCTGCTCGGCCGGCTGCTCGACCTCGACCGGCAGTGCGTCGGGCAGGCGTTGGAGATCCTCACCAACGCCGGCCTGGCCAACGGCGACGAGCTCCGCCACCCGAACGTCGCGGCCGCCGTCCTGGCCTCGCTCTCCCCCGAGGAGCGGACGGCGCTGTACACCCGGGCCACCAGGCTCCGGCGCGAACTGGGCATGGCCACCACGGACATCGCCGCCCAGATCGTCGCCGCGGGCGAGGCCGGCGGCGACTGGACCGTGCCGATCCTCACCGACGCCGCGGAGCAGGAGCTGGCCTCGGGGAAGACCTCGACCGCACACCTCTACCTCAACCTGGCGCTGGCCGCGGCCAACGACGACCAGCACCTGGCCACCCTGCGCACGTACGTCCGCTCCACCTGGCAGACCAACCCCAGCGCGGTCGCCCCGCACACCACGGCGCTGCGCGAGGCCCTGGTGGAGGGAAAGCTCACCGGCCGGGACGTCGTCACGCTGATCCGCGCCCTGCTGTGGCGGGGCGACCTCACCATCGTCTCCGCCGTCCTCGCGGAGGCCAAGCACGCGGACCTCACCCTCGGACACGAGGACGGCGCCGAACTCCTGCACGTCTTCCACTGGTTCTTCGGCCCCTCCTTCACCCGGTCCTGGAACCTCGACGAGCTCTGCGGCCCCACGACCGGGGGCGCCCGCCCGCCCACGGCGGCGGAGGCGATCGACGTCTTCTCCCGGGCCTGGTCCCGGGGCGGCGACGCGGCGAGCGCCTCGCTCGCCGAACGCGTCCTGTCCTCCTGCCGGGTGGACGAGATGCCGCTGGAGGCGATCACCACGGCGATCCTCGCCCTCGCCGACGGAGACCAGACCGGCCGGGCACTGCTCTGGTGCGACGAACTGATCGGCCACGCCACCCGGCGGGGTGCGACCACCTGGCTGGCCCAGCTCAAGGCGGCCCGCGCCGACGTCTGCCTGCGCGACGGCGACCCCGGCACCGCCGCCGAACTGGCCTCGGACGCCCTCTCCTTGGCGGGCGAGGAGAACTGGGGGGTGTCGATCGGCTATCCGCTGTCGGTGCTCATCCAGGCCCACCTCGCGCTGGGCCGGACGGACGACGCCGCCAAGGAGGCCGGCCGGGAGGTCCCGAGCGCCATGTTCGAGACCGTGATGGGCATCCGCTACCTGCACGCCCGGGGCCGTCTCGCCCTGGCGGCCGGTCGGACCTCGGAGGCGCTCGACGACCTCCGGACCTGCGCCCGACGGCTCAGGGTCTGGCAGTTGGACATCTCCGCGCTCATCCCGCTGACCGCCAGTCTGGTCGAGGCCACCTTCCAGGCCGGCGATCCGGAGGCCGCCCGGGACCTGGCGGCCAGTCGGCTGGAGGAGCCGTCGCTGGACGACCGCGCCCGCGGCGTCCTGCTCCGCATCCTGGCCGACCACGACGGGGGCCGGGGCCGGGAGGAGCCCGCCCTGCCACCCCGGGCGGTCGACGGCCTGCGGGCGTCCGACGACCGGCTCGAACCCCTCCGGACGGAGGCCGCGTCAGCGGCCCGGGCGGAGGCCGGGTCGCGCCGGGTCCGGACCGGGTTCGTCGCCGCGGCCGAGCACGAGCGGTCCGGCCACGGCGACGGGTCCGGGCGCGACGAGGAGCCGCGCCCGGGCGGGGCGGCACACCTCGGCACCGACCGGCACACCGGTGCCGGCCTCGGCGACGAGGACGGTCCCCGGGACGGCGGCGGACTCCCCGCGGACGACGGGCCGCGCGACGACGTCCCACACGTCGCGGTACCGCACAAGGTCCCGCACGACGACGACGGCGCGCGCGTCGCCGTCCCGCACGACGGCGTCTCACGTCTCGCCCTCTCGAACGACGACGGCGAGGCGGCGCTCCTGCTGAGACCGGCGCCGACGACCGTCGCGGGCGGCGCGGCGGCGTGTTCGGTGCTCACCGGCCTCAGCCGGGCCGAGCTCCGGGTGGCGAGGCTGGCCGCACAGGGCGACAGCAACCGGGAGATCAGCGACAAGCTCTGGATCACCGTCAGCACGGTGGAGCAGCACCTGACGCGCATCTACCGGAAGCTCAACCTGAGCGGCCGGGCCGGCCTGGCGGGCCTGCTCCGCGCGGAGCTGCTCCCCGCCGATGCCCCCGTCTTCCGGGACCCGCCCGGCGGATCCGCCCGGATCGGGCCCGAGGTCGGCTTCCACGCCGTGGAGCTGGTGGGCTGCGCCGCCTCCGCGGTGGAGGCGCTGGAGGCCGTCGGCGACGCGGCCGGCCTGGCGGCCGACGGGGTCGCCGTGGGCTGAACAGCCCCGGCCCGCAGCCGATTTCACGGCACGGCGGACAGCGCTCGAACGACACCGGGCACCCTCGCGGACCCTCCGCGGCGGTGCCCGGTGGCGTGTCCGGCGCCCTGCCCCGTGCCCTGCCTCCGCCCCGTCCGGTGGTGCCCGGGCGCGGGTGCCGCGAGCGGCACACTGACGACGGGCCGCCTCCGGCCCCGTCCCGACGCACCGGGCGTCCGCACAGCCGCCCGGGTCCTGACGTGTCCCTGCCCACCCCACCCGCCGCCCACACCCCAAACACCCCACCACGGCCGGCCCCGCACACTTGGCCGAATCCCGCCGCACACCCCGACTCGGCCCGACCCGGCCCCTCGCGCAACCGACCCGCCGGCGACACCCGGCACCGGCCCACACGGCCGACCATCTCGCGACCCAGCCCCACCAACCCGCCGTCCACCCCGCAGCCCGCAACCACCCCCGCCGGAAACCGTCCGGAAGGACCGGTTCCAATTTGTGACGTGACCCTGTCTAGTTCGTTCCCGTCCTGGTGTGGTGGGATGAGGCCTCACGGGGATGAAACCGCTGACGGGGGTGTACTGGTGCGGAGTGGATGGCTGCGGGAGCTGGACGGGGACGCGGCGCGCCTGGCGGCCGTGGGGCTGGTGCGGCTGGGGGCCCAGGACTGGCTGAGCACGGAGGCCGGGGTGCCGGCCTGGGTGGGCGGACTGCGGGCGGCCTCGTTCGCCGATGCCTGGCTGGCGTTCGGTGACGGACCCGCGTCCGGGCTGCGGGTGCCCGCCCCGGCGGTCCTGCGGGCCGTGGTGGCCCGGGCCGCCGAGCTGGTGCTGCGCTCCTGCCGGGAGGACGGGCCGGCGGCGCTGGAGTGGCTGGGGCAGCGCTCGGCGGAGACCCGTGAGCAGGCGCAGCGGGAGGGCGCCTCGCACCCGGCCGAGCCGTGCGCGCTGACCATGGTGTGGCACGGCGTCCAGGCGCTGACCACCGAGGACGGGCCGTGCCACGCCCGCCGGATCGAGGAGCGCGGCGAGGCGTACGTCCGGGAGCGGCACCGCCGCCAGGACACCCTGGCGCTGGTGCTGTGCTGCACCCGGATCGCCGCGGCCGCGCTGGTGGAGCTCTGCGAGGGCGATCCGGACCGGGTGGGCGGGTGGCTGGAGCAGGACGCGGCGCGTTCCATGCCGCGCGGCGGCCGGGTGCCGCTGTGGGTGCCGGGTCGGCCCGCCCTGCCGGCCGGCTGAGCGCGCCGAACGGGCCGCGCCGCCCGTACGGGCCGGTCAGGCCGCGTCGAGCAGCCGGGCGACCTCCGTCATGGCCTGCCCGAGCGGCAGGTCGAGCCGGAGCGCCGCGAGTTCGTCGCCGCGCGTCGGCCCCTGGTTGACGATCGCGACCGGCAGCCGCGCTCGGGCGGCGCGGCGGACGAAGCGCAGCCCGGAAAGGACCGCCAGGGAGGAGCCGAGGACCACCAACGAGCTTGCCGCGTCGACCAGTTCATAGCAGTGCTCGACCCGGGGCGCCGGAACGTTCTCGCCGAAGAAGACCACGTCGGGCTTGAGCACTCCGCCGCAGTCCGTGCAGGCGGCGACCCGGAAACCGTCCACCACGGGCTGCGGCAGCTGGGCGTCGCCGTCGGGCCGCAGCTCCGCCCGGGCCGACCGGAAGCCCCGGTTGAGCTCGTCCAGCCGCCGGTCCAGCTCGGCCCTGGTGCTGGTGCGGCGGCAGCCGAGGCAGACCACCCGGCGGAGTCCGCCGTGCAGTTCGACGGCCTCCCGGGTGCCGGCCGCATGGTGGAGGCCGTCCACGTTCTGGGTGATGACCGCCGCGACGTGCCCGGCCCGGCGCAGCCGTTCCACGGCGTGGTGCCCGGCATTGGGCCGGGCCCCGGCGATCGCGGGCCAGCCGGTGTGGCTGCGGGCCCAGTAGCGGCGCCGCGCGTCCGCGCTGCCGGTGAATTCCTGGTACGTCATCGGGGTGCCGCTGCGGCGCCGGCCGGTGGCGCCACGATAGTCGGGGATGCCGGACTCCGTGGACAGCCCGGCCCCGCTGAGCACCACCGTGCCGCGCCGGTCCAGCAGCCGCACCAGGGCTTCCAGCTCCTCCCCCGGCGGAACGGCGGCCCGTCCGCCCGGGTGTTCGAACGCGTCCATACCGTCGAGGTTAGACCGACGGCGGCCGGTGGCTCCCCGCCCGGCCGGAGAGCTCCCCGACGGCGCCGGTGGCGAAGGCCGTGATCCGCCTCAGGGGCGGGTTCCGCGCAGGCGGCGGCTCCGCCGCGCGGCCGGGCCACGGCGCGGCTTGTTGACGAAAAGTCAGCAAGTTCGTCCCATCGCCTTGACGGCACCCGGTCACGGCTGGACCCTATGGACCCGGAAACGCCGCGCGCTCCCCGGTCCCCACCGCTCGGGGGAGCCGCGAGAGGACGTCTTCTCGCCCCTCACCGAGGAAGAGGTTTTCCCATGCGCTTCAGCCGTCACCTCGCCGTCACCGCCGCCGCCGTCTGTGCGGCCGGCGCGCTGGCCGCCGCCCCCGCCTCCGCGTCGCCGCAACCCCTCTCCGCCGGTCCGGTGCTCACCACCGGGAGCGCGGGCGGCAGCGCCGTCGCCGTGGGCGACGCGCTGGCCGTGCCGCTCGCCACCGGCACCAAGGCCACCTTCTACTCGACCGCGACCAGCACCACCGGCGTCACCTGCGCCACCTCGCAGCTCTCGGCCTCGGTGCTGAGCAACCCGGCGGCGCCGGGCAGCGCGACCGCGTCGCTGACCGGGCTGACCTTCGGCTCGTGCACCGCCAACGTCACCGGAGTCACCTCGGTGCGCAGCCTGACGGTCGGCAACCTGCCGTACGGCGTGACCGTCTCCGACGCGCCCGGCCTGCCGGTCACCCTCACCGGCGGGTCCGCCGGGACGATCCAGGCCACCGCCGTGCTGGACACCTGGTTCGGCACCATCACCTGCTCCTACCAGCTGAGCGGCGCGTTCACCGGCAGCGCCGACAACGCCGCGCACAGCCTGGCCTTCCGCACCGAGCACTTCGCCAAGAGCGGCGGCTCGACGCTCTGCCCGGCCGACGGGTACTTCTCCGCGACGTACGGCCCGGTCAGCGACACCAGCCAGGCCGGCGGTCCGGCGGTCTTCGTCAACTGACCGCTCCCGCAGCACTGTCGGGGCGGTCACGGCACCGCCGCCGTGCCCGCCCCGACAGGCCGCTCAGGCGCCCGGCTCCCGGTGACGCCACCGCACCGGGTCCACGGCCCCCGCCGTGCCCGGTCCGGACCGCACCGGCGCGGTCCGGGCCGGCGCCCGGTGGCCGGCGGTGGAGAGCACCAGCATCTCGTCGGCCCCCGGCTGGAACTCGTAGGCCACCCGCTCCACCCGGCTGGGGACGCCGATCCGCGCCAGCTCCTCGCGCAGCGCCGCCAGCCCCTCGTAGGGCGCTCCCGTGTCGTACACCACCAGCGGGAAGATCCGGACCTCCCGGCGCGCCACCCGGGCGAGCTCCAGCAGGGCCGCCCGGTGGAAGTCCTCGTCCAGCCGGTTGCCGTACGAGAACAGCAGGTGCGAGCTGAGCACCAGGTCGAAGGAGTCGTCGGCGAAGGGGAGTCGGGGCAGCGAGCCGGCCACGTAGCGCTCCGGACGGGCGGCGATGTCGGCGCGGAAGGTGCGGGCGTTGGCGGTCCACCGGCGGATCATGTCGTCCGCGTCGGCGTACCAGGTGTGGACGAAGCCGGCCGTCTCCTTCGCCAGCCGCTCGCGTTTGAACGCGGTCTCCCGCTCTACCAGCAGGCCCAGCTCCTCGCGGTGCTCGGCGTACTGGCGGTCGGCGGCGACGGCGTCGATGCCGCGCCGCCCGGCCTCGGCGACGAAGCTCGCCGCGCCGGCGGGGCAGTCCAGGATGCGCCGCTCCAGGTCCCGGTCGCCCAGCGTGAACATCGCCCGGTACTCCGCGAAGGAGCGCGCGCTGACCAGCACGGCTCAGCCCCTTCCGACGAACGGCATGGTGGTCGGCAGCACCACCAGGGACTGGATGGTGGTGTCCGGCGGCTGCGAGGCCATCAGCAGCAGCGCCTCGGTGAAGCGCTCCACCGGGATGGTCGCCTCGACGGCCATGGTCCGGTCGGCCTGCATCGCGGCCGGCTGCGGGCCGCCGTCCACCGGGGTGACGTTGCCGACGTCGATCTGCCCGCAGGAGATGCCGTACGGCCGGCCGTCCAGGGCGAGCACCTTGGTGAGGCCGAGGACGGCGTGCTTGGCGGCGGTGTAGGCGATCGAGTCGGGGCGCGGGACGTAGGCCGAGGGCGCGCCGTTGTTGATGATCCGCCCGCCTTGCGGGGACTGGCTGCTCATCACCCGGAAGGCCTCGCGGGCGCAGAGGAAGCCGCCGGTGACGATGGTGTCCAGCACCCGGTTCCAGTCCTCGAACGGGGTCTCCGTGATCGGCCGGCGCGGGGCGGCGGCCCCCGCGTTGTTGAACAGCAGGTCCAGCCGGCCGTACCGGTCGACGACGGCGTCGAAGAGCCGGGCGACCTCCTCCGGGCTGCGGATGTCGGTCGGAACGGGCAGCACCCGGTCGGCGGCCGGGCCGGCCAGGGCCGCGGTCTCCTCCAGCGCGTCCTTGCGGCGCCCGGCGACGGCCACGGTCCAGCCGGCCGCCAGCAGGGCCAGCGCCGAGGCCCGGCCGAGCCCGCTGCCCCCGCCGGTGACGATCGCCACCCGGCCGTGCGGTGCGGTCACCGCGCCGGGGTCTCCTCCGGTGGTCACGGCTCCAGTGGTCACGGCGCCCACTCCTCCCCCTCGTTCACCCAGACCCGCAGCATCCGCCGGGCGTACGGCCCTGGCTCGTCGACGAACGGCGAACGCCCGTGCAGCACCCGGCTGTTGCGGATGATCAGCAGGTCGCCGGCGGCCATCGGCAGCCCGAAGGCGATCTCCGGCCGGTAGAGCACCTCGTCCAGCACGCCGAGCGCCTCCCACTGACGGTCCGTCAGTTCCGGCCCGCCGCGGTCGGGGGAGGAACGGACGGTGCGGGTCTGGTAGTAACAGCCGATCGTCCCGTCCTTGCGGTCGTACAGGATGGGGGTGACCACCACCTGCGGACCGGCCCGGCCGCTGCGCTCGAAGGTCCAGTTCTCGCGGAGCGTGGCCAGCGCGTCCGGCCGCTCCCGCTCGATCAGGTCGTGCACGTGCCGGGCGCTGGCCAGCTTGGTCAGCCCGCCGCCGTCGAAGGCGGGCCGCAGGCAGAGCAGGACCAGCAGGTCGCAGGTGTCGCAGTGGAAGCCGAGTTCGGTGTTGCCGTCGCCGTCCTGGTCGTGCAGCACCGAGGTGAGGTCGCCGCGCCCGTTCTGCGGGACGATCCGGCCGAAGTCGCCCAGCAGGAAGGAGAGTACCTCGGTGATCTCCTGTTCCGGGTGGGCCGGATCCACCAGCCCGCTCACATGGGTGACGCCGACCGAGTCGGCGGCGTTGCGGACGAACTCCCGCAGTCGGGCCCGCACCTCCTCGGCCGCGTCCCACCGCCCGGCCCGCGCGTCGGCCCAGAGCAGCCGCCGCTCCCGTTCCCCCAGCGGGAGCGACCAGAGCTCCCGCCGGGCATCCAACTCCAGGCTGCTCCAGCCGATTTCGGTCACCGCGTCCATGTCCTCTCCTTTCCCTACCGGCCGCCGGCCGAGGCGGCCTTCGCCCACAACTCCAGGCCCTCGTCGATCTGTTCGGCCGTGACGACCAGCGCCGGGATCATCCGGACGACATTGAGGTGGATCCCGCACAGCAACAGCAGCAGCCCGTGCTCGGCCGCGCTCTGCTGGGCGCGCCGGGCCGCGTCCGGGTCCGGCGTGCCGTCGGGACGGCAGAACTCGCTGGCGGCCATCAGTCCGAGCCCGCGGACGTCGGCGATCCCGGGCGTCCCGGCGGCCACCTCCCGCAACCCGGCCAGCAGCCGGGCGCCCTGCTCGGCCGCGTTCTCGACCAGCCGCTCCTCGCGCAGCACGTCCAGGGTCGCCAGGGCGGCGGCGCAGGCCACCGGGTTCCCGCCGTAGGTGCCACCCTGCGAGCCCGGCCAGGCGCGCCCCATCAACTCGGCCGGCGCGGCGATCGCGGACAGCGGGAAGCCGCTGGCCAGCCCCTTCGCGGTGATCAGGACATCGGGGCGCAAGCCGGCCCCGTGCGGATGGGCGCTCTCGTGCTCGTGGGCCCAGAACCGGCCGGTGCGGCCGAAGCCGGTCTGCACCTCGTCCACCACCAGCAGGATGCCGTGCCGGTCGGCCCGCTCGCGCAGACCGGCCAGGAAACCGGGCGGAGCGGGGACGTAGCCGCCCTCGCCGAGCACCGGCTCGACGAACATGGCGGCCGTCTCGGCGGGAGCGGAGACGGTGGCGAGCACCTCGTCCAGCCCGCGCAGGGCGTACGCCACCGCCTCGTCCTCGGACAGGCCCAGCCGGAACGCGGCCGGGAAGGGCGCCACCGCGACCCCGGGCATCAGCGGGCCGATGCCGGCCCGGAACCGGGTGCCGGCCGTGGTGAGCGAGGCCGCGCCCATGGTCCGGCCGTGGAAGGAGCCCTCGA
Organism: Kitasatospora sp. NPDC005856; assembly: GCF_040629945.1. Lineage (NCBI taxonomy): Bacteria > Bacillati > Actinomycetota > Actinomycetes > Kitasatosporales > Streptomycetaceae > Kitasatospora > Kitasatospora sp. NPDC005856. The sequence goes on from NZ_JBEXWT010000029.1 coordinate 27,006, forward strand.
AGACGATCACGTTCTGCCGCCCGGTGGCGTGCCGGGCGAGCCGCAGCGCGGCCTCCACCGCCTCGGTGCCGGCGGTGGCGTAGAACAGCGAGTCCAGGCCGGACGGCAGCACCTCGCCGAGCCGCTCGGTGAGCGTGAGGAGCTGGTCGTGCAGCACGGTGGTGTACTGCCCGTGGATCAGCCGGCCGGCCTGTTCCCGGACGGCCTCGACCACCTTCGGGTGACAGTGGCCGGTGCTGGTCACGCCGACGCCGGAGGTGAAGTCGAGGTGGCGGCGTCCGTCGGCGTCGTAGAGGTGGAGTCCTTCGCCGCGTACGGCGACGACCGGGGTGGCCTGCTTGAGCGCCGGGGAGAGCTGGGACACGGGGCCTGCCTTCACGAGTTGGTCCTGCCTTCGGGGATGTCTTCACCGATGTCGTCACCGGCGACGTCACGGATCCGGTCGCGGGCGACATCACTCATGTCGTCACGATCGGCCGGGCTCGGGCCGACGGGCGGCAGGTAGCCGGCCTCGGCGGCCCAGGTGAGCGCGGCCGACCACCACTGCGGGGTCGGCGCGGCGAAGCGCACGCCCAGCCGGTCGAGCACCGCGGTCGTGTACGCGCTGTCCACCACCACCCGGCGCTCCTCCTGCGCCGCCCACGCGGCGGCCACCCGGGCGGCCGTCGGATGGCGGCGCTCGGCCCGGGCCAGGGCCGCCGCGAAGCCCTCCTCGTCGGTGAGCCGCACCCGGTGGCCGTGCCCGGACAGCCACCGCACCAGTTCGTCGTGCGGAACGGAGTGCGGCGTCTCCACGTGGTACGCGCCGGGCGCGGCGTACGGGTCGAGGGCGATCGCGGCGATCCCGGCGGCCACCGTGTCCACGTACGAGAACGCGAAGGCGGTGTCCGGCCGGCTCGGCGCGGCGCCGGCCAGCAGGTAGCCGCGGATCAGCTGGTAGATCCGGTTGTCGCCGGCGTTGGCCTGGAAGGCGCCGGTCCTGCTGTGCGCCGCGATGTGGCCGCTGCGGTGCAGATAGGCGGCGTGTCCACGGGCGGCCCAGGCCCGGACGGCCTGCTCGGCCCGGTACTTGGTCCGCTCGTACGGGGTGCGGAAGTGCTGGCCGATCTCCAGGTCCGCCTCGCTGAACCGGCGCTGCGGGCCGTCGACGCCGCCGGAGACGGCGAGCGTGGAGACGTGGTGGACCCGGGCGTCGGGCGCGTTCTCCCCGACCCAGTCGAGCAGCCGCCGCACCGCCGTGTGGTTGGTGCGCTCCAGGTCGTCGGGCGAGGCCACCAGCCGGACGTCCGCGGCCGCGTGCACCACCAGGTGGGCGCCCCGGGCGAGTTCCCGGGCGGCCGGGGAGAGGCCGAGGCCGTCCCGATCGATGTCCCCGGCGAGCGCGCGGGCGGGGCCGGCCGCCCCGGCACCGAGCCGCTTCAGCGCCTCGGCGTCGTCCCCCGCCCGCACCAGGCAGGTGACCTCGGCACCGCGCCGGAGGAAGTCCGCCAGCAGGTGCCGCCCGAGGTAGCCGGTGGCGCCGGTGAGCAGCACCCTGGCGGGTTCACGCACCCTCGCCCGGGCGGCCGGGGCGACGCCGGGGTGCAGCAGCTGGCCGGAGGTGGACAGCCGCGACCGGACGGGCGGCGCGGCCTCCGGTTCCCGGGCCTCGGCCGCCACGGCCCCGGCGAACCGCGCGGTGATCCGCTCGGCGGCGGGGTGCGGCAGGCCGGGCCGGCCGTACACCAGGTCGGCGACCAGCCGCTGTTCCACCACCCGTGCGGTGAGGCGCAGTTCGTACAGCGGGTCGCCCCCGGCGCAGCGGGCCGTGCCGGCCTGTTCGGCGGCGACCGTCCAGTCCAGCGCGGGCTCCTCGGGCAGCCGGAAGGTGCCGAGGAAGTTGAAGCCGACGACGGGCCGTTCGCCGAGTGCGTCCATCGGCCGGACGGGCGCCTCGCGCAGCCGCCGCGCCACGGTGTCCGGGGTGGCCCCGGCGTCCAGCCCGATGTGCTTGACGGCGGTGAACCAGCCGACGGTGTCCAGGAATTCACCCTCGTCACCGGCCGTGTCCCGGCCGTGGGTCTCGACCTCCACGGCAAGCCGGGACCGACCGCGATCGGCGGTGACGGCCCCGGCGAAGGCGGCCAGCAGTACGGCCTCCAGCCCGGCCCCGGCGCCGTGCCGGGCGATCAGCCGGGCGGTGGCCTCCGGGTCGAGCGCCCAGCTGAGCGCACCGGGCTCCTGGAGCTCCTCGGCTGCGGTCTCTCCGACGGCGGTCTCCTCCGGCACCGGCTCGCCCCCGGGAGACGGGTCCGCGGGAGACGAGACCGCGGGAGACGAACCCGCCGCCCAGGCGTAGAAGTCCGCGGTCGGCGGCAGGTCGGCCGGCTTCCGGTCGAGCACCGCCCGGTACGCGTGCGCCAGGTCGTCCAGCAGGATCCGCCAGGACAGTCCGTCGACCACCAGATGGTGCGCGATCAGCGCGAGCCGGTCGTCCGTCCCGGGCGGACCGGTGAACAGGTGGGCGCGCAGCAGCCGGCCGGCCGACGGGTCGAGGCTGCGGTGGAGCTCGGTACAGACCCCGGCGACGGTGTCGGCGATCTCCCCGGCCGCGCACGGGATCCGGGAGAAGGAGACCGGGTCGAGCCCGGCCACCGCCCGGAGCTCGCCGCAGCCGTCCGGGGTGACCGGCCGGCGCAGCGCCGGGTGCCGCTCCAGGACGGCCGGGACGGCCGCCGAGAGCGCCTCCGGGTCGATGGCGGTGCGGCAGCGCAGCAGCACCGACTGGTTCCATTGCCGCGGCTCCCGCAGCGACCGCTGCCGATACAACCAGCGCTGCGCCGGGGCGAGTCGGCGCCGGCCGGCGTCACCGCGCGGGACCGGGACGGACGGCGCCACGGGGACGGCCGCCGCCGCCAGGCCCTCGGCCGTCGGGTGCCGGTAGAAGTCCTCGTAGGCGACCCGCAGTCCGGAGCGCCGCAGGAAGGCGATGGTGCGCATGGCGAGGATGGAGTCCCCGCCGAGGCTGAGCACGTCGGTGCGCGGCCCGACCGTGGGCAGGCCGAGGGCGCCCGCCCAGAACCGGGCGATCTCCCCGGCCGGGCCGCTCCCGGCCGTGCCGCTGGACTCCGCCCGGGCCTCGACCAGGTCGGCCGCCAGCTCGGCCAGCCGCTGCCGGTCGAGCTTGCCGTTCGGCCCGACCGGGAACCGCGGCAGCACCAGGATCGGCTGCGGCACGGAGTAGCCGGGCAGCCGGTCCCGCAGGTGCACCCGCAGGCTCTCCAGGCCCTCCTCCCCCGCCGGCCCCGCCGAGGTTTCCGACAGGCTGACGACGCCGATCAGTTGGTTGCCGAGCGAGGTCTCCCGCAGCAGCGCCGCCGAGCGGGCGACGCCCGGGTGACCGTCCATGGCCCGCTCGACCTCGGCGAGGTCCACCCGGTAGCCGCGGATCTTCACCTGGCGGTCCACCCGACCCAGGAAGACCAGGTTTCCGTCCGCCCGCCGGCGACACAGGTCACCGGTGCGGTAGACGAGTCGGCCGTCGTGCCGGACGAAGCCGCGCGCGGTCTCGGCCGGCCGTCCGTCGTACCCGGCGGTCACCCCCCGGCCGCCGATGAGCAGTTCGCCCACCGAGCCGTCCGGCACCGCCCGGCCGGCAGCGTCCACCACGGTCAGCAGCACCTCGCCGATCCCGGTGCCGATCGGTACGGTCGGCTCCTCGGTGGGCAGTTGACGGGCGGAGGTGACGAGCAGGCAGGTGGCGCCGACGGTGGTCTCGGTCGGGCCGTAGTGGTTGGCCAGCCGCGCGGTGGTGCCGCCGTCGAGCAGGGCGGCGGCCAGCGGGCGGGGCAGCGGCTCGCCGCCGAGCAGCACGGTGTGCAGCGGCGGGGAGTCGACCGGACGGCCCTCCAGCAGGGCGGTCAGGTGCGAGGGGGTGGTCTTCAGCACATCCACCCGGGCCCGCCGCAGCGAGGCCCAGAAGGCCTCCGGGTCCCGGACCTCACGGTCCGGCACGAGGTGCACCGAGCCGCCGGTGGCCAGGGCGAGCAGCCAGGCGGTGTGGCCGAGGTCGGCGGCCAGGGTGGTGACGTGCGCGGCGCACGGCGCGTCGGCCTCGGTGAGGTCGAGTCGCCCGGCGAGCGCCCGGGCGTAGTGCACGGCGTTGGCGTGGGTGACGGCCACCGCCTTGGGTTCGCCGCTCGACCCGGAGGTGAAGGAGAGGTACGCGAGGTCCTCACCCCGCACCTCGGGGGCCGCCGAAGCGGGCGCCGACGGCGCCCCTGCCTCCGCGGCCTTCCCGCTGTCCGCCGCCTCCCCGGCCGCGACGTCCGCCACCGTCCCCGCGTCGACGTCCACCACCTCTCCGTCGAGCCCGCCCTCGGTGGCCAGCACCCGGGCCACCCGGACGGACGCCAGCCGCCGGGCCAGGTCGGCCGCCGACCAGTCCGGGTCGGCCAGCACGGCCACCGCGCCCGAGCGCAGCACCCCGTGCAGCAGCACCAGCATCCGGGCGTCCCGGGGGCCGACCAGGGCGACCCGGTCACCCCGGCCGGTGCCGGCGGCGGCCAGCCGGGCGGCGATCCGGTCGGCCGCGGCGTCGACCGTGCGGTAGTCGAAGCTGCGGACCCCGTCGCCCAGGGCGGGCCGGTCGGGGTGGGCCCGGGCGAGGTGCGCGAGCAGCTCGGGCAGTGAACGGGCGCGGCGGACGGGGTCGGCCGAGCGGCCGCAGGACGCGGACGGGAGGTGCTGCGTCGCGGAGGTCACGCCGATTCGTCCTCCGTCCGGCCCGTCCGGCCCGCCGGGGCGGGCCCGGCGACCACCTCCGGGTCGCCCACCAGGTAGCCGTCGAGCAGCGCCCGCTCGGGCAGCCGCCCGGCCAACTCCCAGGCCAGCATGCGGTGCAGGCCGTCGAGGTGGATCAGCCCCGACCGGACCGCGAGGTCCCCGTAGTCGGAGTGGTCGACGGGGGCGGTGCTGAGGAAGAGGGGCGTGAACGGCGCCCACCGCAGCAGCCGCAGCTTCGCCGCGCAGACCGGGTTGGCGGCGGTCCAGGCGGCTCCGCCGAGGCGGACCCGCTCGGCCGCCTCGGCCACCGTCAGCCCGGAGCGCGGCACCATCTCGAGCTCCCCGCCCTCGCTGAGGTGCCAGGGCAGCACGACGTTCAGGACGTCCGCCCGGGAGAGCCGGATCCGCCACCAGCCGCCGGGGATGCGGTCGGCACGTTCGAGGTTCTCCTCGCCGTACATGTTGCTGTTCGCCTCGTGGGCCCGCTCCACCGGGTGGTCCCGCAGGTAGGCGTCGTGGACCTCGGGGAAGGCGACGGCGGTGACGATCTCCACGGCAGTGCTCCTCAGACGGTTCCGGTGAACTCGGTGCGAGCGTGGTCGCCACGCGTGCACTCGGTGCGAGCGTGGTCGCCGCCGCCCGCGTACTCCGTGCCGGCGCGCTCGCCACCGCCCGCGTACCCCGTGCCGGCGCGCTCGCCGCCCGGGTACTCGGTGAAGTGCCGCTCGGCGAACAGCTCGGGCCACTGGCCGTCGGCCAGGTCCAGTTCGCGGGCCCGGGCGAGCATCTGCCGCCAGTACGGCTTCACCGGGCGCCAGCGCGCCCCCACCTGGCAGTAGGAGGCGTCGACGAAGTACCGGGGGTGGCCCGGGCCCTCGGGCGCCGGCCTGCGGGTGTGGAACAGCGCCGAGTTGAGCAGCACCGTCGTGCCGGGCGGCAGCCGGTCGATGACCACCTCGCCGGGCAGTTCCGCGGTGCCGTGGTGGGCGAGGGCGGACTTGCCGGCGGCGCGCAGGTGCGAGCCGGGCAGCACCGCCAGGCTGCCGACCTTCTCGTCCAGTCCGCCGAGGTAGTGCAGTGTGTGAACCATCAGCAGCGACGGGTCGGAGCGGTCGTTGGGCTCGCAGTCGTGGTGCCAGGCCTTGCCCGGGATCCCCGGGTCCTGGCGGTCGCTGTGCAGGTGGTGGAAGACGAAGTCCGGCCCGAGCAGGCGGGTCAGGGTGCGCAGCAGCGGCGGGTGGGTGAGGAGCTCGCCGTGGGCGGGCAGTTCCAGTTCCAGCAGCGGGGGTGGTCCGAGGCGTAAGGGGTCGGCGCACGCGGCGATCGACCGGGCCCGCAGGCCCTCGTCCACCCATCGGTCGACCTCGGGGGCGAGCCGTTCGCGCAGTGCTTCCGGCAGCAGGCCGGGCAGGACCAGGTACCCGGATTCCAGGAACTGGCGGCGGTGCTCGGTGTCGAGGGCCTCACGCCCTCCGGAGGACAGCGTCACCGAACCGATCCCCTCCTTCCGTCGGGCGGGCACACACAGAGACGTGGCGCCACGGGGCGTGGCGCGGGCAGTGGGGGCACACGGGTCCGTCCAGACCTCGGGTGGCGGGGGAGCGTCCGTCACGGGCGTCTCGGCCGCCACGGCTGAATCGCGATCACCACGAAGAGGAATGCGTTGATCACGCAAGGTAGTCCGCCTCAGGAGTATGAACCCGTCATCGCGTCCACGACAAGGCCGATGCCGGCTCGTGGACACCTTCCCGCCACCGTGCCGTTCAGCTCCGGCCACGACTCGACTCCCGCCCCACCGGGAACTCCGGGCCGTCCGCGCCCCGGGGATTCGCCGCCGTCACGACGGATGCGGCACAGTGAGGTCATGAGCGACAGGAGTCACCCCGTCCCGGGGCCGGTCAGGCGCCGTCCGGTCCAGCAGCGCAGCCTGGAGCGGTACGGCCGCATCCTGGACGCCTGCGCCGGGCTGCTGGACGAGGTCGGGGCGACCGCGCTCACCACCAAGGAGGTCGCCCAGCGCGCCCAGGTGCCGATCGGCACCCTCTACCAGTTCTTCGCCGGCAAGGAGGACCTGCTGGCCGCGCTCGCCACCCGCAACCTCGACCGGTACCTCCAGCGCCTGGACGCCCGGCTGGCCGCCGCCGCCCCGGTCGGCCCGGCCGTCTTCACCGACCTCGCCGTGGAGGAGTTCGTGGCGATGAAGCGCGCGGTGCCGGGCTTCGGCCAGCTGGACTTCGGCCTGGCGGGTCCGGCCGTCCCCTCCGGCGTCCAGGACGACCTGCACCTGCTGGACGCGGGTGTGGACAACAACACCGCCGTCGCGCTGCGGCTCCAGGCACTCGGCGGCGAACTCTTCCGGGCGGGCGACCCGAGGGCCACCACGCTGGCCCTGCGGGTGGCCCTGGAGGCCGCCGACGCGGTGCTCAAACTGGCCTTCCGGGAGGCCCCCGACGGCGATCCGGCGCTGATCGCCGAGTGCAAGCGGTTGGTCCGCGGCTACCTCGCGCAACAGTCCGCCGCCCGCTGACGCCCGGCCCCGCGGCGCCGGCGCGTCCCGGAGCGTCCCAGCGCGTCCCGTCCGCCCGAGGCGTTGCGAGCTCGCCCCACCCGCAGCACAGTGGATAGCGGGAACGGCCGTGGAGGCGGCCGGGCACACGACCCGAGGGAGCAGACCATGCACGCATCGGTAGGCGACCAGCTCCACATCCACAGCAGGTCGGTGGGCATGACGGACCAGAAGGGCGAGATCGTCGAGGTGCGCGGCGTCGACGGAGAGCCGCCGTACGTGGTCCGGTTCGAGGACGGCCACGAGGGCCTGATCTACCCCGGCCCCGACTGCAACATCGAACCCCGCAAGGCGAACCGCTGACCGAAGCCCCCGCCACCCCGCCCCGCGCGAGGTGGTGAGGAGCGGTGTCCGCTCCCACGACTCCCCTGCCCGGGGCACTCGCCGGGCTCGCGCCACTGCTGGACCACTACGGGTACCTCGCGGTGGCATTGCTCGTGCTGCTGGACAACTGCGGCATCCCGGTGCCCGGGCAGACCATCCTGGTGCTGGCCTCGGTGTACGCCGGCACCGGGCACCTGGACTTCGCCACCGTGCTGGTGATCGCGGCCGGCGCCGCCACGCTCGGCAACAGCCTCGGCTACCTGATCGGCCGCACCGGCGGGCGGGCCTTCGTCCACCGCTGGGGCCGCTACGTGCTGCTCACCCCGGCCCGGATGGAGCGCGCGGACGGCTTCTTCGCCCGGCACGGCGGCCAGGTGGTCACGGTCGCCCGCTTCGTGGACGGGCTGCGCCAGTACAACGGGATCATCGCCGGGACCACGGAGATGCCCTGGCGCCGGTTCTGGCCGTTCAACCTGCTGGGCGCGGTGCTGTGGACGGCGGTCTGGGGCACCCTCGGCTACGTCGCCGGGGCCAACATCGGCACCGTGTACCGCACGGCGCTGCGCTACCAGGTCTGGTTCGCGGTCGGGCTGGGCGTCCTGGTCGCCGCCTTCCTGCTCCGGCACGTGCTGCGGCGCCGGCGCCGGCGCCGCACGGGCACCGACGCCGGGTCCGAGTAGCCGCGGGTCGACGCCGGCCGCCGGTCAGCACAGCGGGTCAACGCAGCGGGCCTGCACAGCGGGCCTGCGCAGCCGGTCAACGCAGCCGGTCAACGCAGCGGGAACACCTCGAACGGCACCGCGAAGCGCGTCCCGAGCCGGGTGCCCGCGCCCCGGCTGGCGCCCTCCAGGAACTCCCGCGGCTCCGCCATCGCCCCGCCCAGCCCGGCCAGGTACGCCTTGTGCTCCTCCAGCGAGGCGACGCCCCGGTCGAAGTGCTCGGTGGTGTCCACCGCGTGCTTCGCCTCCGGCGAGGCCGCCGCCCAGATCTGCCGCACGCCGTTCCACGGCTCGTGGCCCTCGGCCAGCAGTTCGCGGAACACCCAGCGGTTCCCGGCGTCCCGGACCCCGTCCAGGGTGGCCCGGCCGACCGCGATGTGGTCGGCCTGGTTGAGGAACACCCCTCCGTAGGTGTCCCGGAAGTTGCTGGTGATCACGATGTCCGGCCGGTGTCTGCGCACCACCCGGGCGATGTCCCGGCGCAGCGGCAGCCCGTACTCCACCACGCCGTCCGGGTAGCCGAGGAACTCGACGGTGTCGACGCCGACCACGCGCGCCGAGGCGACCTGCTCGGCCTCCCGCAGCGGGCCGCACTCGGCCGGGTCCAGCGAGTCGATGCCCGCCTCGCCGCTGGTGACCATCGCGTAGACGACCTTCTTGCCCTGCGAGGTCCAGCGGGCGACGGCCGCGGCCCCGCCGTACTCCATGTCATCGGGGTGGGCCACGATCGCCAGCGCGGTCTGCCAGTCCTCGTCGACGGGCTCGAAGGGCTCGGGGGCCTGCTCGGTCATGCTGCTCGTTCCTCTCGGTGCGGCTCACGGTCGTACATCCGCACTTCGGCCGTACGGTCGTACCGCACGCGACTCTAGAAGACCCGCGTCCCCCACGCCCCGTCAGACACCGCCGCACCCGTACGACTTGCCCCTGACGCAAGCGGCAGGGGTTACCGTCCGGCGTCCCGCGGCGCCGCCGAGTGCCGCCTCCCCCTGCTCCGAGGAGTGCCGCCATGGCCCTGCCCACCACCGCCCGCGTCGTCCGGCTGTCCGCCGCACCGGTCGGGCTGCCCACGCCCGGGGACTTCGCCGTGGCCGAGGAGCCGCTGGCGGCCCCCGGCCCCGGGGAGGTGCTCGTCCGCAACCGGGCCTTCCTGGTCTTCTCCGGCCTGCGCACGCTGATCGGCGGCGCGGGCTCCGGCCTGCCGCTGTCGCGCATCGCCCCGGGGGACGCCCTGTTCGGGCCCGCCCTCGCCGAGGTGCTGGCCGCACCGGAGGACGGGCCGCTGCGCCCGGGCGACCTGGTCACCCACCTGTACGGCTGGCGGAGCCACGCGCTCGCCGAGGCCGCGCGGTTCACCCCCGTGCCGTCGGACTTCCCGGACCCGCTCGCCCTGGTCTCCACCGCCTCGGCCGGCTACGGCGGGCTGACCCGCTCCGCCGGGGTGCGCCGGGGCGACGTGGTGTTGGTGACCGGTGCGGCGGGCGCGGTCGGCACGGTGGCCGGGCAGGTCGCCCGGCTGCTCGGCGCCGCCCGGGTGATCGGCACCACCCGCTCGCCCGCCAAGGCGAAGCGGCTGACCACCGAACTCGGCTACGACGCGGTGCTGGTGCCCGGCGAGCGCCCGTTCGCCGAGCAGCTGGCCGAGGCCGCTCCGGACGGCGTCGACGTCGTGCTGGACCTCGTCGGCGGCGAGCAGCTGACCGCCGCCGTGGACGCGGCCCGGCGCGGCGCCCGGTTCGCCCTGGTCGGCGCGCTGGCGGGTCAGCTCGCACCGGAGCGCCCGGGCGGGGACGCGCCGTCCGTGGTCGACGCCTTCCGGGTCGTCACCCTCGGCCTGACCCTGCGCGGCCACACCGGGCTCGACCACCCGGACCTGGAGGCCGAGTGGCGGGAGCGCCTGGCCGGCTGGCTGCGCGCCGGGAAGATCGCCATTCCCCGGACACCGGTGGCGGGCATCGACCGGGCCGCCGAAGCGTTGACCGGACTGTTCACCGGGAACACCTTCGGGACGACGATCGTGGAACTCTGACGACCAGGGAGCGGGCATGCGGATCGGGGACGCGGCGGCAGCGGCGGGCACCACACCCAGGGCGCTGCGCTTCTACGAGGAGCGCGGTCTGCTCCACCCGCCCGCCCGCTCCGCCTCGGGACAGCGCGAGTACGGCCCGGCCGAGGTCGCCCGGGTCCGGGTGATCCGCCGACTCCTCGCCCTGGGGCTGACGGTGGACGACCTGGCCAGCCGCGCCCACCGCCTCGACCTGCTCCAGCAGGACCCGCCGGTACGCTGCTCCGGCTCCCCCGGCCCCGACACCTACGCACCCGTCGTCCACGCCCGACTCGCCGCCCTCGACGCCGAGATCGCCCGCCTCACCGAGCTGCGCGCCAGGCTCGCCCGCCACATGGCCACCGGCGGCGCGGACGTGCCGGCCGGGAGCTGACGGGGTCCGGAAGAAGGAGAACCCGCCCGGGCCCTCGCGACGGGGGTGCGAGGGCCCGGACGGGGGTGCGGGGCCGGCCTCAGGTCGGATCGGCTTCAGGTCGGATCGGCCTCAGGTCGGGTCGGCCTCACGTCGGATCGGCGGCGAGTCCGGGGTCGGCGGCGGACGCCGGGGTCTGTGGGCCTGGCCAGCCGATCCGGGTGGCGCAGAGCGAGACGACGGCCGCCGAGGCGGCGACGGCGGCCATGCCCCAGAGCAGGCTGGTGGCGCCGGCGATGAAGCCGATCACGGCGGGGCCGGCCAGCAGGCCGGTGGTACCCATGGCGGCGACCAGCGAGAGGGCGTCCGCGCCCTGCCGGGCGGCGGCGACGTAGACGCACGGGGTCACCGCGGCCACGCCGAGGCCGACGCAGGCGAAGCCGAGCAGGGTCGGGACGACGCCGCCGACCGCCAGGGCCAGGGCGAGTCCGAGGGCGGCCAGCAGGCTGCCGGTGCGCACGATCCGACCGTCGCCGAAGCGGGTGCGCCAGCCGTCGGCGAAGATCCGGGCGCAGACCATCATCACCGAGACCACCGCGATGCCCATCGGGGCGAGCCCGGCGCCGGCCTGCACGTAGTCCTTGAGGTAGAGCGCCGACCAGTCGTTCATGGCGCCCTCGGTGACGGTGCCGAACACCATCGCCAGACCCATCCAGAGGGTCGCCACGGTCGGCAGCACGAAGCCGCGGCGCTGCTTCTTCTTCTCCTCCTCCTGCTGCTGCGGTTCGGAGGTCTCGTCCGGCCGGTCCGCCAGCAGCCCCGGCCGGGCGGCCGCGACCAGCACCGCGAGCAGCGCGGCGGCCACCCCGAAGTGGGCCGCCAGGGTGCCGGTGACCGACGTGACGCCCGAGGCCAGCAGTGCGGCGAGCAGCGAGCCGGCGCTGAAGGTGGCGTGCAGCCTGGACATCGTGGTCCGCTCGAAGCGGGCCTCCAGCGCGGCGCCCTGGGCGTTCATCGCGACGTTCAGGCAGCCGACCGCGATGCCGTCGAAGAACAGCACCAGCAGCGTCACCGGGTAGTTCGGCACCACCGACAGCGCGAGCAGGACCACGCCGAGGGCGAGCGCGGACAGCACCGAGAGCAGGCGGGAGCCGAGCCGCCGCGTCAGCACCGCGACCAGGGGGAAGGACACCGCCGCGCCGATTCCGCAGGTCATCAGCAGCAGGCCGATCTGGGCCTCGCCCAGATCGAGCCGGGCCTTGAGCGCGGGCACCCGGGAGACCCAGGTCGCGTACTGGAATCCGAGGACGAAGAACAGCGCTCCGATGGCCACTTGGGACCGGCGGAAGTCGTCGCGAACGGGGGACATCGGTATCAGCCCACTTCGGCTCTGGAGTACGGCCCGGGGACCGGCTCCGTGGAGTACGGCCCGGGGCGCTGGTCGGTGGAGTGCGGCAGCGGCCGGACCGGGACGGGCTCCAGCGGCATCGCCATGTAGACCGCCCGGGTGCCGTAGCTCTCGGGCAGGTCGATCTCGGGCCGGGCGCGGTAGCCCAGCGGCGTCCACAGCACGTGCGAGCCGCGGACGGCGACCAGCGAGGCGGTGCGGTAGCCGGCCGTCCGGGCGGTCTCCTCCAGGTGCCGCAGCAGCCGCAGGGACAGGCCCCGGCCGCGTAGTTCCTCGGAGATCACCAGGTCGTGGGCGTGCATGTTGGTCGGCCGCTCGCCCGCACCGGCCCCGTCCTCGCTGCGGCTGAGGTCCGGGCAGCGGAACAGCGGGTACGGCAGGGCTAGCAGGTAGCCGCCGAGGCCGCCCGGGTGCTCCAGCACGAAGCAGGTGTCCGGCGAGGCCCGGTGCCGGGACTTGAGCGCCTCGCGGCCCTCGGACAGGCCGCTGGCGGCGTAGGCGCGCTCCTCCAGCGCGACCACGGCGTCCCAGTCCTCCTCCTGGAGCAGCCGGATGCGGTACTCGCTCATGTGTCTCCTCCGTTGCGGTGCCCGCCGATGCAGCTGTACGGCAGCGGCGCGAAGCCGTTGAACCCCCGGGTGGCGTAGGCGGTGGCGTACGCGCCGCAGGAGTGGACCCACACCGGTTCGCCGGAGCCGATCGCGCGCGGGACGCGCACCAGGCCGCCGTCCTGCGCGTACGCGTCGTCGCTGTCGCAGGTCGGGCCGGCCACCACGGCGTTGACGAACTGACCGCCCGGGTGGGTGGGGAACTCCAGCCGGTACTGGAGCTGGTCCATCTCGTACAGGCCGTTGAACTTGCCGCAGCTGAGGTAGAGCCAGTCCTCCCGGGTGCCGTCGGGGCGGTGGCGGGAGGTGAGCCGGGAGACGTGCGCGCGGATCGCGCCGTGGTCGGCGACCAGGTGGCGTCCGGGCTCCAGCAGGAACTCCAGCGGCCCGGCGTTGACGGCGCGCAGCCGCTCCATGCCCTCGCGGATCACCGCGAACATCTTGTCCAGCGGCGGGTCGAGCGGACGTCCGCCGCGGTCGAGGACGCCGAGGGCGGGCAGTCCGCCGCCGAGGTTGATCCGGGTCGGGGTGATGCCGCGCCAGTTGAGCGCCTCCAGTACGGCGGCCAGCGACTCCACGGCGGCGCCCCAGGCCTCGGCGGTCATCTGCTGCGAGCCGACGTGCACCGACAGCCCGGACGGCACGAGCCCGGCGTCGCGGGCCTCGCCGAGCACCCGCAGCGCGTCCTCGGGCGAGCAGCCGAACTTGTGGCTCAGGCCCCACAGCGCGCCCTCGCCGGTGGTCGCGATCCGGCAGAACACCCGTGCGCCGGGCGCGTGTTCGGCGATCGCCGCGACGTCCTCCAGGCTGTCGGTGGCGAAGTCCCGCACGCCCAGCCGGTGGGCCTCGGCGATGTTGCGGTCGGACTTGACGGTGTTGCCGTAGTGGATCAGCTCGGGCGGCACGCCGGTGCGCAACGCCTGCGCGATCTCCTGCGGGCCGGCCGCGTCGAAGCCCGAGCCGAGGGCGGCGAGGTGGTCCAGCACCTCGTCCACCGGGCAGGCCTTCATCGCGAACCGGACGGCCACGCCGGGCAGTTCGGCGATCAGCGCGGCGTACTGGCGGCCGATGCCGTCGAGGTCGTAGATGATCCGGTCGTCGGTGGCGGCGGCGAGCGCGGCACGCAGCGCGGTGTGGTCGTGCTCGTCGGAGCGGGGTGCCTCGGTGTGCACCACGGAGACGGCCGGGGCGCGGTGGGCGGGCGGGTGGCCGGCGCCGTGGCCGGCCGTCGGGCCGCCCGCGCGGCCGGTGGTGCGGGCCGCGGCACGGCCGGCGGCATGGCTGGTGTTCTGACGTATCACGTGGGGTTCCCCGTCCGGCTAGCGCGGCGGCCGGACGGCGGGGGTGGCCTTGCTCGCCCGCACCAGCGGGCCCCACGCGTCGATCAGCGCTGCGAAGTCCTCGATGTCCGCCTGCGCCTCGTCGAGCAGGCGCGCCCGCAGGGGCGCCAGGTGGTCCGCGAACTCGGCGTACTTCCCGCCGAGCCGCCGGTAGCAGCGGTCCAGCTCGGCGAGCCTGCGGTGGTTCTCCGCGCGGTCCGTCGCGGCACTGCGACGGGCGGCGTCGGCGATCGGCTCGGGGCGGACGCGGTGCTGTTCGTCCAGCAGCGCGTCGCCGGCCGCCTCCGTCTCGGAGTAGACCGGGTAGAGGTAGAGCATGGAGAGCAGGAACTTGGCGTAGCGCAGCTGGTAGGCGGTGAAGCCGGGGCCGGTGCGCCGTTCCGGGGTGTGGTAGTTGACGATGTGGCGGTTGTGGGTGACACCCGGCAGGGTCGCGTCCCGCACCAGGTGGTGCAGGAAGTAGTCGCTGCCGATGGTGTCGGTGGCGGGTGGCAGTGGCACCCGCTCGTACACCTCGTGGTGGAGGCCGATGTTGCACATGTCGATGTGCCAGATGTCGGGCAGGTCGAGCACCGCGCGGTCGGCGGTGAACGGCTCGGTGCCGCCGCCGGTGAAGGAATCGGCGACGAGTTCGCGCTTCTCCTGCTCGCTCGCTCCGGTGGGCGCCCAGAGCGCGACCACGTCGTGGTAGGCCTCGGGGTCGAGTTCCCGGATCTCGCCGACGTCGACGGAGAGTTCACCGACGAAGGAGGCGCCGACCAGCGCGACCGGCTTGTCCGCATGCGCCGGGTCGAGGCTGTTCCCGGTGACGGCGGCGGCCGCGTCGGCGGCCTTCACCCCGAGCGTGGCCAGCTCGTGCTCGATCGGGAACACCGGTTCGCCGTCGAGCAGTTGGTAGCGGCTGTCGGAGTCACGGCGGTGCACCGACTCGCAGCCGAGGGCGGCGGCCAGCAGGAACGCCCGGTTGGTGCAGGCGCCGTAGGAGACGGCGTCGGGCAGCATGAGGCCGAGCAGCCGCTCCGGGCCGGCCGCGCCGGAGCGGTCGATCACCTCGCGCAGGAAGGCGCGTTGGGCGTCCTCGTCCAGGTGGTGGACGACCACGCCCTCGACGACCGGCAGGTCGGCCAGGGCCCGGGCGTGCCGGGCGCGGTCCGCCGGGTCGGCGGAGTCCAGCACCAGCAGGTGCACCCGGACGCCGAACCGCCGTACGGCGTAGGCGGCTTCGGCGCCGATCGCGGTGACGGTGTCCGCGCACTCGCGGTTGGTGGGCAGGGTCAGGCAGACGTCGCGCATTCCCGCTCCCCCGTGGCACCCCGGCGGTCTTCCCCGTCCTGCTCGAACGGCTTGCCGCTCCACGACCGCAGCCCGAGCAGCTTCTCCCCCAGCTCGGTGAGGTCGGCGGCACCGTAGCGCTGCGCCTCGGGCCGGACGGCGTCGCCGACCAGGGTGCGGTTCCAGTCCGGGGTGGCGAGCGTGCGCCAGGACTCCACGCGGGAGCGGCGCAGCTTCTCGGATTCCTCCAGCGCGGGCATCATCGACAGGTACTGCACCGCGCGCACGCCGTTCACGGAGGTGTTGGGCGCGACGCCGTGGGCGAGCAGGCCGTTCCAGATCAGCAGGTCACCGGCCTTCAACTCGGGCCGCACGACGGGGAACTCGGCGCGGTCGACGTCCGGGCGGATCGGGTCGCGGTCGGCCGGCTGGGCGGCCTGCCACTCGTTGAAGCGGCGGAACAGCTCGGGGTCGCACTGGAAGCCTCCGTGGTCGGGGGCGGTGTCGTCGAGCGCGATGATGCCCTGGACGCGCTGCGGCAGGATGCTCCGGGTGGTGTCGACGTCCCAGTGCAGCTCGATGTCGAAGCCGCGGTCGGTGGGCTCGATCAGCGCGCGGTCGCGGTTGCGGACGTTCGGCGGGTTGAGGTTGAGCCGGTCGAGGGTGACCCAGAGCTCCTCGCAGTCCCACACGTCCACGAAGGCGTCGTAGACGCGCTGCGACTGGCGGCTGTCCCAGATGAGCTGGTGGTGGTAGGCCTCGACGAAGCCGTAGACGTGCAGGTGCCGGTCGAGTTCGTCGCGGTACTCGCGCTCGCGGTACCAGTCCTCGGGGCGGTCCGGCGACATGCCCTGGAACTCCCAGGCGAAGTCGAGCAGTCGGCGCGCGGCCTCGGCCGGGACGGCCTGCTTCACCACCACGTAGCCGTACGTCCGCCAGAACGCGTGGTCCTCCTCGGAGAGCACCCGCAGCGGGTGCTTCTTGCGGATCTCGCGCAGCGCCGTCGGGGCGAGGTAGCTCTCGGTGTCGGCACTGAAGTAGGGGCGCTCCGACGCGGCCCGGTACAGGTATTCCCCGGCGGGTCCGTCGGGCTGTTCGACGGGGCTCGGCATGGGCAGTCACTCCACGGTTCGTAGTCGACGCGCTGCTTCCCCACCCGCTCGGTGCGGGCACGGCGGGTCGACGGCCGGTCACCGGCCACAACAGGAATTCGAGCGCGGGCCGGAGGGCCGTCCGCACACGGCCCTTCTCGCTTCGGGCCACGGTCGCGGGACAGCGCCACGTCAGGGGGCCAATCCGCCCGCCCGGCAAGGTCTCTCACCCCGCATCAGTCTGTGCCGAACCGCGCTCCCCATACGTTGGACTAGACCAACTAATGGTGTCAACCCTTTCCCGTGGGTTACCGATTGGGAAATCCGCGCAGCTCACGGCGCCCCTCGGGGTTCGCTTTATGTTTCGGAGACTGACATAAGCGCGGGTATGTTTCCGGAATTGACATAATCGCGAGAGGGTGAACCGTCCGGGCCCGCCGTACGTTGGCCGCATGGCACGCGCGCTGACGGCTCCCCCGTGGCTGACCGAGGGCCTGCGGCCCCGGGCCGCGCCCGTCCCCTGGGCCGCGGTCGCCCGCGCGTCCGTCGCCCTCTCCGCCCCGCTCGCGGTGGGCACCGCCACCGGGCGGCCCGCGTACGGCGCGCTGGTGTCCATGGGCGCGCTGTCCGGAGTCATCGGGGACACCGCCGACGCGTACCGGATGCGGGTGTACAACATCGCCGTGCCCCAGCTGTTCGGCGCCCTCGGGCTGCTGTGCGGCACCCTGGTGTTCGGCTCCGGCTGGACGGCCGTCGCGGCGGTCACCCTCGTCGCGCTGGTCTCCGGCATGATCTCCTCGATCGGCGCGGTCGCCTCCGTCTCCGGGCTGCTCCTGCTGCTCAACGCGGTCGTCGGGGCCGGCCTGCCGCTGCCCTCCCCCTGGTGGCTGCCGCCCGCCCTGCTGCTGCTCGGCGGCCTGGTGGTGCTCGCCCTGACCCTGCTCGCCTGGCCGCTGCGGGTGGGCGTCCCCGAGCGGGCGGTGGTGGCCGGCACCTACCGCGCGGCCGCCGACCTGCTGGAGGCCGCCGGCACACCGGAGTACGACGGACGCCGCCGCGAACTCACCCGGTCGCTCGACCACTCCTACGACCTGCTGCTCGCCCGCCGGGCCCGCCGGCACGGCCGCTCACCCACCCTGGTGCGGCTGCTCGCCCAGCTCAACGCGGTGATCCCGGTGGTCGAGGCGGCCTCGGCGGCCCAGCTGCGCCCGCCCGAGTTCGGCCCGCTGCCCGCCGACTACCCGGCCGCCGTGCGCACCCTGGCAATCGCCGTCGAGACGGGCCGCACCGGCCCGACCCCGCCGCTCGGTCTGCCGGTCCCCGCCGGCCCGTCCACCCGCGCGCTGGTCGAGGCGATCGGACATGCCGCCACCGTCGTGCACGAGGCCGAGCCCGACCCGTACGCCACCGACGACCGGCTGGGCCGCCCGGCCGGGATCGAGGTCCGGGCCCGGCGGGCGGCCAGGGCGCTGCTGCTGTCCGGCGCGTCCTGGCGGTACGGGCTGCGCCTCGCGCTGTGCGTCGGACTGGCGCAGGTGCTGGTCTCGGTGATCGCGGTGCCCCGCTCGTACTGGGTGACGCTGACCGTGACCTTCGTGATGAAGCCCGACTTCGGCTCGGTGTTCTCCCGCGCGGTGCTGCGCGCGCTCGGCACCGCGGCCGGGCTGCTGATCGCCATCCCGGTCCTGGCCGAGGTGCCGCACGGCTGGTGGGACGTCCCGGTGATGGCGGCGCTGGCGACGCTGATCCCGGCCCTGTCCGCCAAGGGGTACGCCTTCCAGACCGCGGCCATCACCCCGGTGATCCTGCTGCTCTCCGACCTGCTCAACCACCAGGGCTTCCACCTGGTGCTGCCCCGGCTCTACGACTCGCTGATCGGCTGCGCCATCTCGCTGCTGGCCGGCTACCTGCTGTGGCCGGAGTCCTGGCACACCCGGATCGGCGACCGGCTCGCCGACGCCGTCCAGGACACCGCCTCGTACGTGTCGCTGGCCCTCGCCACCGCGCCCGGACGGGACGAACCCGCCCGCGCCCGCTACCGGCGCCGGCTCTACCGGGACCTGTCCACCGTGCGCGGCGAGTTCCAGCGGGCCCTCACCGAGCCGCCGCCGGTCGGCACCCGGGCGGAGGCCTGGTGGCCGGTGGTGATCGCGGTCGAGCGGATCGTGGACGCCACCACCGCCACCCGGGTGCGGATCGAGCACGGCGCGCCGGTGCCGACCGGCGCCGAGGTCGCCGCCGTCACCCGGGAGCTGACCGGCCTGGCCGAGGCGCTGCGCACCGGCGAACCGCTGCCGGTGGCCGAGCCGGACACGCTGTCGCCGCACTGCGCGCTCGCCCGGCTGCACCACGAGGTGCACGCCGCCCGCTCGGTGCTGGCGCCGGCGCTCCGGACCCCGACACCGGCACCCTGAACGCGGCCCGCCCCGGCGCGGCCCGGCGCGGCCCGACCGGCCCGACCGGCCCGGCGGCTTCGGTCCCGGGCCTGGCGGGGTCGGCCCCGGACCCGCCGGGTTCAGTCCTGGATCCGCCGCCAGGGCCGCTCCTCCTCCAGCGCGAAGGCCAGTTCCAGCAGCAGCCGCTCCTGCCCGTGCGCCGCCGACAGGTGCACCCCGACCGGCAGTCCGCCGGGCTCCGAGCCCACCGGCAGCGCGATGCCCGGCCCGCCGGTCACGTTGTTGACCGGGGTGAAGGCGACGTAGCGCATCAGCCGGTCCATCAGCTCGTCGAAGTCCACGTTCGGGCTCAGGTACCCGATCGGCGGGGCGGTGTGGGCCAGCACCGGGGAGAGGATCACGTCGTGGCTGTGGAAGATCCGCGCGTACACCCCCTCGGCCCGGCGCAGCCGCCGCAGCACGCCGGGGGTCTGCGGGAACTCCGACTGGAACCGGCGGCGCAGCCCGGTGGTCAGGCCGTCCAGCTTCCCGGCCCGGAAGCTCGGGTCGATCAGCAGCCGGCCGGTGGCCGCGATGGCCCAGGCGATGTAGCCCCAGTAGCTGACGAAGTCGCGGGAGAACTCCTCGCCGAAGGGCAGCTCGGTCGGCTCGACCAGGTGGCCCATCGCCTCCAGCCGGGCGGCGGTCTCCTCGACCACCTGCCGGGTCGGCGCGTCGGTCTTGGCGATCGGCGAGTCCACCACCAGGCCGATCCGCAGGCGCCGCTCGCCCGGCCCCTCGACCAGGCCCAGCGGGGGCAGCCCGGGGTTGCCGCGGTGGCGCTCGGCGGCGGCGAAGAAGGCGGCGGTGTCGCGCACCGAACGGGTCAGCACGCCGTCGGTGACCAGGTCGATCGGCAGTTTGCCGCTCTGGGCGTTGGTGACCAGCCGGCCCCGGGTGGGCTTGAGCCCGACCAGCCCGCAGCAGGCCGCCGGGATGCGGATCGAGCCGCCGCCGTCGTTGGCGTGCGCGATCGGCACCACGCCGGAGGCCACCAGGGCCGCCGCGCCGCCCGAGGAGGCGCCGGGCGAGTGCGAGGGCTTCCACGGGTTGCGCACCGGCTGGGCGGTGGCGAACTCGGTGGAGGCGTTGAGGCCGAACTCGGGCAGTCTGGTCTTGCCGAGGACGGCCAGGCCGGTGGAGAGGAACTGGTCGGTGAAGCGCGCGTTGCGGCGGGCCGGGCGGGCGCGGTAGGCCTCGCTGCCCATCGCGGTCGGCAGGCCGCGCAGGTCCACGTTGTCCTTGAGGTAGGTCGGCACGCCCCACAGCGGACCGCCGATCCCCTCCCGGCTGATCTGCGGCTTGTCGTACGAAGCATGGGCGACGGGCATCAGCGCGCCGTCCACCCGCGCGGCCCGGTCGACGGCCGCGCCGACCAGTTCCCTCGGGTCGACCGCACCGGCCCGGACCAGCGCGGCGAGCGCCACCGCGTCATGGGCGCCCAGGGCGTCGTCGGCGAACGCGTGGACCCGCTCGTCGGTCATCCGATTTCCCCACTCCCTGCCGGACGATCCGCCGTCCGGCGATCACAACGACTGGTCGTACCTGCCCGGCTCTACCGGCCGGTAATCTCGCTGGGGCTCCGAGTGTAGGCACGACCGGTGGCCGCGGCCCGGCCGGGGCCGACTCCAAGGGGTAAACGCTCCATCAAATCTTGCAGGGCGCACGGCCGTTCGGCCCGCGCCCCCACGTTCACCCCGTCCGCCGGTCCACGATCGTTTCGCCGCACGCCGCCGGGAAAGATCACGTTCGCGATTCGTCCCGGTCCTCCCGCCCCAACCAAGGTGACGCCCGTGCCGACCCCCTTCTTCCCGACCACCCGGTTCACCGCGGCCACCGCCCCCGGCGGTCTCCCGCTGCTCGGCCACGCCCCCGCCTTCCTCCACCGCCCGCACGAGTTCGTCGCCGGCCTGCCCGCCCACGGCGACCTCGTCCGGCTGCGCCTCGGCCCGCTCCACGCGTACGTGGTCTGCCACCCCGAGCTGGTCCGCCGGATGCTCGCCGACGACCGCACCTTCGACAAGGGCGGGCCCCTGCTCGACCGGGCCCGGGAGGTCTTCGGCAACGGCCTCGCCACCTGCCCCGCAGCCGCCCACCGGCGCCAGCGCCGGATGCTGCAACCCGCGTTCCACCGCGACCGGCTGCCCGGCCACGCCGCGCTGATGGCCGAGGAGATCGCCGGCGCCACCGCCCGCTGGCGCGACGGCGAGGTGATCGACGTCCCCGCCGCGATGTATCGCCTCACCACCGCCGTCACCGCCCGCTGCCTGTTCGCCGCGCACGAACGGGCCGGCGCGCTGCCGGTGCACCGGAGCATGGACGTCGTCACCCGCGGCGTCGGCCGACGGATGATGCTGCCGCTGCCCGGCGCCGACCGCCTCCCCACCCCCGGCAACCGCCGCTTCCGCCGCGCCCAGCAGGACCTGCGGGAGATCACCCGGCGGCTGATCGCCGACCACCGCGCCGCCGGCACCGACCGGCACGACCTGCTCTCCACCCTGCTCGCCGCGACGGACCAGGACGGCCGGGGCCTGTCCGACGCCGAGGTCCACGAGCAGGTGGTCACCTTCCTGCTGGCCGGCACGGAGACCACCGCCGCCACCCTCTCCTGGGCCTGGACGCTGCTCGCCGCCAACCCGGCCGTCCGGATGCGGCTGCACGCGGAACTCGACACCGTCCTGGACGGCCGGCCCGCCCGCCACGAGGACCTGCCCGCCCTGCCGCTCACCGCCCGGATCGTCAGCGAGACCCTGCGGCTCTACCCGCCGCCGTGGATCCTCAGCCGCACCGCCACCACCGACACCGAGCTCGGCGGCCACCGCGTCCCGGCCGGCGCCACCCTGCTGTACAGCCCCTACCTGCTGCACCGCCGGGGCGACCTCTTCCCCCGCCCCGACCGCTTCGACCCGGACCGCTGGCTCACCACCGCCCGCCCCGCCCCGGGCACCTACGCGCCCTTCGGCCTCGGTGCCCGCCGCTGCATCGGCGACGTCTTCGGCACCACCGAGGCCGTCCTCGCCATCGCCACCATCGCCGCCCGCTGGACCATCGCTCCCACCCCCGGCCGACCGGTCCGCCCCACCCGCGGCGCCTCCCTCGCACCGCGGCCCTTCACGGCGACGCTCACCCGCCGGGCCCGCTGACCGGACGGCGACGCTCACCCGCCGGGCCCGCCGGGTCCACCGATCCCGCCGGGCCCGCCGACCGGACCCGCCCCGGCTTCGGTACTGTCCCGGCGTGGCCGGCCGCACGGGCGCCGGCCCGAACCAGGCCACTCGACCGGGACACCACCAGACCATGAACGCACCAACCCCACGGGGGCTCCTGCCCGGGCTGCTCCGCACCGTCCGGACGTACCCGCGCCGCTCACCGCTGACCTTCGGCTACGTCGTCCTGCTCCTGCTCGGGCACGTCTGGGTCGAGAACCTGCTCACCGCGGACCGCGCGGACGCGCTGCGCGACCACATCAGCACCAACCTCGACAACCTGCACGACCACCCGGTCACCGCCCTGTTCGGCAGCGCGCTGCTCTTCGACGGCACCCTCACCGAGATCCTCAGCACCGGTTTCGGCAGCACCCTGATCACCCTGGGCCTCGGCGTCTGCTGCTGCCTCGCCTGGGCCGAACGCCGCTTCGGCGCCCTGCGCGCCGCCGCCGTCCTCCTCGGCGGGCACATCGGCGCCACCCTGATCACCGCTGCGGTGATCCTGCTCGCCCTGCGCCACGGCTGGTACCCGGAGAGCGTGCGCCAGGCCTCGGACTACGGCATCAGCTACGGCGCCCAGACCGTCCTCGCCCTGGCCATCCTCGCCGTGCCCCGCTGGGCCCGGCTGCCCTGGGCCGCCTTCGTCGTCGCCTGGCCGCTCTCCGGCGGCGACTGGCCCGGCCCCCTCCCGGACTTCACCACCGTCGGCCACCTGCTCGCCGCCGCCCTCGGTTTCGCCGTGGCCGCCGCCGTCGCCCTCACCGCTGCGCGCCGCCGCCGTGCCGAGGGCCGCGCCCCGGCGGACGTCCGCCGCTGATCGGCCACCCGGACGTCCACGCCGTCCGGCCCGGGCCCGAGCGCCCGTCAGCGGGGCGGGCGACGGTCGGCGGCGATGGCGACGAGCAGCCGCTCGATCTCCGCCAGTCGGCGCCGCAGATCCTCGACGTCACCGCGGGTGGCGCTCTGCTCGCCCGCCTTGAGGGCGACCAGCAGCTGTCCGTCCGGCTCCAGGCGGGCACGGGCGACCTCGCTGAGGTCGTCGCCGTTCTGGATCCGGATGGCTCGGACGGGCGCAGCGCCAGGTCGCGCAGCGCGCCGGGCACCAGCCTGCCGTCCTTCACCACGGTCGTGGCGGTGCCCTCCAGGATGCGGGCGGCCCGCGGGTCGCGGGCGAGCCAGCGGGTGACGGCGGCGTTCACCGCGACCAGGGTGACCGCCCCGATGACGCCGCCGAGCAGGCTGTCGTCGTTGCCGATGACGGCGTTCTGCACCACGTTGGAGAGCAGGAAGACGACCACCATGTCGAAGGTGTTCAGCCCCGCCAGCCCCCGCTTCCCGGCGACCCGGAACAGCAGCAGGATCAGCACGTAGACGGCGATCGTGCGGAGGACCTTCTCCACGATCGGCATCTGGACGGCCACCAGGTCGTGCCACACGGCCCCGCTCCTTCCGCCTCGACAGCAGGGAACGGGGCAGACGCTACGCCACGGTCACCTCTTCGGCCTGCCGCGCCGGGCCGCCGCGCCCCGCCCACCGGCCTTGGCGCCCCCGGCCTTGGCTCCGCCCGCCTTCTGGCCGCCGCTCCGCTGCCCGCCGGACTTCTGCCCGCCCGCCTTCTGCGCACCGGTCTTCTGCCCGCCGGCCCTCTGCTGCTGCGGCCCGCCCCGGCCCGCCGCCTTCTTCGGCTGCGCCTCGGGGGCGGCCTGCCCGGCCCCGCGGCCGCGCGAGCTGTTGACCGTACGGCCGCGGACGATCCCGATGAACTCCTCCACCAGGTCCGTCGTCCGCTCCTGCGGCCAGGCCAGCGCCACCTGGGACTGCGGTGCCTCCACCACCGGCCGGTAGGTGAGGTCCCGGCGGTGGTGCAGCCGGGCCAGCGACTGCGGCACCAGGAGCACGCCGACGTTCGCCGCGACCAGCTCGATCGCGTCCGCCGTGCTGTCCGGGCGGGCGATGGCGGGACGCCCGGGCAGGGTGTCGGCGGTGAGGCCGAGGGTGTCGTCGAGCGGGTGGAAGACCACCTCCTCGGCCAGGTCCGCCAGCGGAACCTCCTCGGCGGCGGCGAGCCAGTGGTCCTTGGGGAAGACCACGACGGTGGTCTCGGTGTAGAGCGGGATCGCGCTCAGCACGTCCTTGTCGACCGGCAGCCGGACCAGCCCGGCGTCCGCGCCGCCCTCGCGGAGGGTCCGCTCGCCGTCGCCGGGCTCGACCGCGAGGAGGTCCAGCGGCACGTCCGGGAGCCGCTCGCCCCAGACCCGGACCCATTTGCCGGGGGTCACGCCCGGGACGTACACGAGCCGGAAGGACGGGTTCACCTGCATGTCTGTCACAAGGCAAGGCTACCGACCGTGACCGGAAGCGCCCGCGCGCTCCCTTACCCTTGTCACCATGACATCGCTCAAGCAGAAGACCAGCCAGACCATGAAGCCGGCCACGGCGGCCAAGAAGCTGGGGATCTACCTCGACGCCGCGCCGACCGACTTCCAGGAGGGCGTGGTCTCCCGCGAGGAGCTGAACGCGCTGCAGGCCGAGCCGCCGCAGTGGCTCCAGGACCTGCGCAAGGACGGCCCGCACCCGCGCCCGGTGGTCGCCGCCAAGCTCGGCATCTCGATCTCCGGCCTGGCCCGCGGCGGCGTGACCGAGGCCCTCACCACCGAGCAGATCGAGGCGATCAAGACCGAGAACCCGCTCTGGCTCCAGCACGAGCGCGCCAACCAGGTGGACGTCCGCAAGGAGGCCGTCCGGATCAAGGAGAAGCACGAGAAGGAGGCCGCCACCAAGGCCGCCAAGGAGGCGAAGGCCCCCCAGGCCCGCTGACCGCCTCCCCGGCCCGGCAGGGCGGCGCTCCGGCGCGGCTCGCCGGGCCCGTTTCTCGTCGCACCGCGACCGTGCCGACGTCCGTCCCGACGGGCGTCGGCACAGTCGTGCGCGGGTCCGGCGGGTGAGCGAGCGGGACTCCGCCCACATTCGCCCGGGCCCACCTTCTTCACCACATCGACAGAACCGGAACCGGCCACCGGCGGCGGCCTGATCCCCTCCGCCGCGGAAACGGTTCCGCGCGCCCGGCAAAGGCTTCCCGCGCCCACACGTGGCGTCACCCCTTCGGCCCCGCAGGCACGGTAGTGTCCGCTGGCGCAGCCCCGGCATGCCCGGCGGCCGCCGCCCGCGCTCACCCCGATGGAGGAACCCGTGTCGGCTCCCGTCCGCCGCGCCCTGGCCATGGCCGCGGCCGTCCTGCTCGCCGCCGCGGCCGCCGGCTGCTCACCCGGCGGCGGCCACGCCGCCAAGGGGGCCACGTCCGGTTCCGCCCCTGCCGCGGCGGGCGACGCCGCCGCCGCAGGCGCCCCTCCCGCACCCGCCGCGATCGTCACCGGCCCCGGCCCGAAGGGCGGTTACGACGTCCAGCCGCAGCCCGCGCCGGGCAGCTGCCACTACCGCTACACCGCGGACAAGCAGCCGCTGCCCGACCCCGCCTGCACCCCGGGCGCGATCAGCCCGGCGGTGAGCCAGGACAACCTCAAGGACACCATCTGCAAGCAGGGCGGCTACACCTCCACCATCCGCCCACCCTCGAACATCACCGGCAAGGAGAAGGCCGAGAACGCCAAGTCCTACGGCTACACCGGCCCGATGGGCGACGCCGAGTACGACCACCTGATCAGCCTCCAGCTCGGCGGCGACCCCAACGACCCGCGCAACCTGTGGGTCCAGCCGCCCTCCCCCGGCCACGTCCCCGGCAAGGGCCCGAACAACCCCAAGGACTCGGTGGAGACCCACCTGCACACCGCCATCTGCAAGGGCCAGGTCACCCTGACCGCCGCCCAGCAGGCGATCGCCACCGACTGGACGACCGCCGAGGCCGAACTCGCCCTGCGCACCGGCTCCTCCCCGGCCCCCGAGCCCGACGCCGACGGGGACTGACCGGCCGGTTCGCCCGACTCGGCGGCGATGTGACTCAACGCCCCAGCACCGCACCGCCGTTGAGCCCGATCACCTGGCCGGTCAGGTACCCGGCGGCCGGGGAGGCGAGGTAGGCGACCGCCTCGGCCACGTCGGCCGGGGTGCCCGCCCGCCCGACCAGGGTGTCCGCGACCTTCCGCGCGTGGAACTCCTCGCTCCAGCCGTCCCCGAAGATCTCGGTGTCCTCGATGTAGCCGGGCGCGAGCACGTTGACCGTGATCCCGTCCGGCCCCAACTGCCGGGCCAGACCGAACGCCCAGCCGTGCAGGGCCGCCTTGGCGGCGGCGTACGACCCCGCCGAGTGCGGGCCCGCGCCACCGCGCTGGGCCGCGGCCGAACTGACCACCACCAGGCGGCCGCCGGGACGGCGCATCCCGTCCTGGAGCGCGGTGGTCAGCAGCACGGCGGTCAGGAGGTTGCCGTCCAGGTCCCGCCGCCAGGAAGCGGCCAGCGCGGCCAGAGTGCCGTCGACCGGCGGGGTGACGATCGCACCCGCGTTGTTCACCAGCACGTCCACCGGCCCGAGTCCGGCGATCCGGGCCGCGGCCGCCTCCACCGCCGCCGGGTCGGTCGGATCGGCCGCGACCGGCACGATCCGTCCCGGGCCGGCGGCCCGCTCGATCTCCTCCCGGGCCTGCTCCAGCACGGCCGGCCTGCGGCCCAGGATCACCACCCGGTGCCCGTCCCCGGCCAGCCGCGCGGCGATCGCCCGGCCGATCCCCGTACCGCCACCGGACACCACCGCGAGCCGATCCACCGTCATCACTCCGCCCCCGCTCGTCGACCGGCCGCACACCGGTCGTGCCGACCCCGGATCGGGCCGCGCCCGCCCATGGTGGCACTCCCACCCCGCCGGGCGATGCTCGGCACTTTCCTCTGCCGGCTGCTGATGCCGCTGCTCCCGGGCATCGCGTTCCCGGCCGTGCTGAAGAACGCCCGGCTCCCCCTGATCGGCGTCACCCGACCTCCCCGTCCGTCAACCTCCTTGCCAGGTCGACCAGTTCGGCCGCGCGCAGCACCCGGCCGCCGAAGCCGGGAAGGCTCACGTGCAGCGGCTCGGTCCAGCGTTCCGGGATCGCCGCCAGCCCGTACCGGGCCCCGGCCAGGCCACCGGTGACGGCGGCCACGGTGTCGGTGTCCC
The DNA here is from genome assembly GCF_040629945.1 of Kitasatospora sp. NPDC005856. Lineage (NCBI taxonomy): Bacteria > Bacillati > Actinomycetota > Actinomycetes > Kitasatosporales > Streptomycetaceae > Kitasatospora > Kitasatospora sp. NPDC005856. The sequence continues at coordinate 54,254 of NZ_JBEXWT010000029.1, forward strand.
CGCCGAGGTCGATCGCGGCGCGCAGCGCCTGCTCGAAGCCGTCGGTGGTGCGCAGCGCCCAGACCGCCGAGCCGAGGCAGGGCCAGACCGCGCCGTTGGCCTCGGTGGCGCGCTCCGGGTGCCAGTCCGGGGCGAGGACGGCGGCGTAGCGCTCACGATCGTCGGCATCGACGTGGGCGAGGACGGCGGGGAGTTCGGCCAGCGGGTCCGCGCCGTGGAGCGCGAGCCGGACGAGCTCGTGGAAGATCGCCGTGCCCTCCCAGGCGGCCCGGTCGCCGTGGGTCAGCGCCGCGATGCGCCGGGCCGCGTCCATGGTGGCCTGCCGCCCGGCGCGGGCGAACGCGACGGCGGAGGTCGAGGCCCGCATCAGGGCGCCGTTGCCGGCGGCGCGCAGCGTGGTGTTGAAGTGGACGGCGGCGGCGAGGTCCCAGGGCAGGCCGCTGGTGAGGACGGCTTCGGTCTGGATACCGATGTCACTGGGCTCGGCGGCGGCCCAGCGACGGAACCGGTCGAAGACGTCCGGAAGGTCCGGGCCGCCCCGCTCGATCAGGGACTCGGCGACCAGGACGGCCATCTGGGTGTCGTCGGTGGCCTCGCCCCGGGCCCAGCCCCCGCCCGCGACCAGGTCACCCGGGGTGTCCGGGAAGCGGGCGGAGAAGGCGCCGGCCGGACCGAACTCGTACGGAGCTCCGAGGGCGTCGCCCACGGCGGCTCCGAGGACGGCGCCGGCGGCGCGCTCGGCCGGGTCGGTCATGCCACCGGCGGGACGACCGGCAGGTTGCGCTTGTGCTCGGTGCGGCGGTAGTGGCCGAGGACGGTGCGGAAGACCTCGTCGCTGACCGGTCGGCCCTCCAGGAAGTCGTCCAGGGCGTCGTAGCTGACGCCGAGGGCGTCCTCGTCGGGGCGGCCGGGGGCGAGGTTCTCCAGGTCGGCGGTCGGGACCTTCTTGACCAGCTCGGCCGGCGCGCCCAGCGCCTCGGCGATCGCCCGCACCTGGCGCTTGGTCAGGCCGGACAGCGGCATCACGTCGGCCGCGCCGTCGCCGAACTTGGTGAAGAAGCCGACGGCGGCCTCGGCCGCGTGGTCGGTGCCGACGACCAGCCCGCCCTTGGCGCCCGCCGCCGCGTACTGGACCACCATCCGCTGGCGGGCCTTGACGTTGCCACCGACGAAGTCCTCGTGGCCGTGGTCGGTGTAGGTCAGGCCGGCGGCCTTCAGGGCGGCGATCGCGCCGTCGGTGGCGGGCTTGACGTCCACGGTCAGCACCTCGTCGGCGCGGATGAAGCCGAGCGCGAGCTGGGCGTCCGCCTCGTCCGCCTGGACGCCGTACGGCAGCCGCATCGCGGTGAAGGTCACCTGGCGGCCCTCGGCCCGCAGCCGCTCGACGGCGAGCTGGCAGAGCCGTCCGGCGGTGGTGGAGTCGACGCCGCCGCTGATGCCCAGCACCAGGCTGCGCGCGCCGGTGGCCCGCACCTGGTCGGCCAGGAACTCCACCCTGCGCTCGGCCTCCTTCGCGGGGTCCGGCACGGGCACGACCCCGAGGGCACGGGCGATCTCCCGCTGGACGTCGGCGGGCAGGGGCTCGGTCATTCCGACTCCTCGGGACGGTGGTGGGTGACGCGGTCACGAGGATACGACCACCGGCGACGCGGCCGTCACGGGCGGGGGGTCTCCCCCGGTTCCGCCGGCCCCTCTGTCGCCCCGGGCCCCTCGGCCTCCGTCGGCCCGTCCGTGTCCGCCGGCCCTGGCACCTCCGCCTGCCCTGGCACCTCCGCTGGCCCTGCCACCTCCGCCTGCCCTGGCACCTCCGCCGGCCCGTCCGCCTTCCGCAGCGAGAGCGGCCGCTCGGCGCCCGGCGCCGGGTGCGCCAGGATGTCGAGCACCACCGCGCCGTCCACCGTCTCCTGGGCGACCAGCAGCGCCGCCAGCTCGTCCAGGTGGTGCCGGTGCTCGGTGAGCAGGTCGAGGGCGCGCCGCTCGGCCCCGCGCAGCAGGCCTGCCACGGCCTCGTCCACGGCGCGCTGGGTCTGCTCGGAGTACGGGCGGCGCAGCAGGTCCTCGGGGTTGTCGCCGAGGTAGTGCGGGGTGCCGCTGGAGTAGCCGACCGGTCCGAGTTCCGGGGAGAGGCCGAACTCGCGGACCATCCGGGTGGCGACCGAGGTGGCGTTGGCGAGGTCGTTGGCGGCGCCCGTGGAGCCTTCGCCGAAGACCACCAGCTCCGCCGCGCGGCCGCCGAGCTGGACGGTGAGCAGGTCGGTCAGGTAGCCCTCGCTGTACAGGTGCCGCTCGGCCTCGGGCAGCTGCTGGGTGGCGCCGAGGGCGACGCCGGCCGGGAGGATGGTCACCTTGGCGACCGGGTCGGCGCGCTCGCACAGCGCGGCCATCAGCGCGTGTCCGGACTCGTGCACCGCGACGGCGTGCCGTTCCTCGGGCAGCAGTGCGTTGGAGGACTCCCGGCGGCCGAGCAGCACCCGGTCGCGGGCGGCGTCGAGGTCGTCGGCGGTGAGGGTGGCCCGCTCGGCGCGCACGGCGTTGATCGCGGCCTCGTTGACCAGGTTGGCGAGGTCGGCGCCGGAGAAGCCGGGGGTGCCGCGGGCGAGCCGTCCGAGGTCGACGTCCGGGGCGAGGGTCTTGCCGCGGGAGTGCACGACGAGGATGGCGGCCCGCTCGGCCTGGTTGGGCAGCGGGACGGTGACCTGCCGGTCGAAGCGGCCCGGGCGCAGCAGGGCCGGGTCGAGGGCGTCGGGGCGGTTGGTGGCGGCGATGACGACGATGCCGGTGCTCTGGTCGAAGCCGTCCATCTCGGCGAGCAGCTGGTTCAGGGTCTGCTCGCGCTCGTCGTTGCCGCCGATCCGGGTGCCGCCCGCACGGCGGCCGCCGACGGCGTCGATCTCGTCGATGAAGATGATCGACGGCGCGCGTTTGCGGGCGTCCTCGAAGAGGTCGCGGACCCGGGAGGCGCCGACGCCGACGAACATCTCGACGAAGCCGGAGCCGGTCACCGAGAGGAAGGGCACCGAGGCCTCGCCGGCGACCGCCCGGGCGAGCAGGGTCTTGCCGGTGCCGGGCGGCCCGACCATGATCACCCCACGTGGCCCCTTGGCCCCGACGGCGGCGTACCGCTCCGGACTGCGCAGGAAGTCGACCACCTCACTGACCTCCTGCTTCACGCCCTCGTACCCGGCCACATCGGCGAACCCGGTGTTCGGCCGTTCGGCCTCGATGATCTTGGCCCGGGACCGGCCGATGGCGCTCAGGCCGCCGCCCAGCGAGCGGGCGGCCATCCGGCCGGACCAGAGGAAGAGCGCACCGAAGATCAGCAGCGGCAGGAACAGCAACAGGGTCGACAAGATCGAGCCGCCGCTGCTGGCCCGGCTGCCGGTCACGGTCACGTTGTGCTCGGCGAGCGCGCTGCTGAGCTGGGAGGTGTCCAGGGCGGTGGGGATCTGGCTGGTGAAGTGGGTGCCGTCCTTGAGCGTGCCGCTCACCCCGCCGGTGTCGCTGACGTCCACGGTCTGCACCTGTCCGGCGTCGACCCGGCTCACGAAGTCGGAGTAGCCGTAGCGGGCGCCGGGCTTGCCGGGATTGGAGGAGAAGAGCACCAGCAGGAGCAGCGTGACCAGCACGGCGACGGGCAGCAGCCAGCGGCGCCACGAGGGTGGCGGAGGCTTGGCCGGGCCGCCGGGGCCCTGGTTCCGGCCCTGGCCGGGGCCTTGGCCCTGGTTGCGGCCCTGGTTGCGGCCCTGGCCGGGGTCCGGCCCCTGGCTCGGGCCCCGGGGTTGGCCCCAGCTCTGCTTCGGGCGCGGGTCGGGGCCGGAAGCGGAGACGGGGCCGGAACCGGGACCGGGCGGGGTCACGGGGTGACGGGCAGCACGCAGTCGGATTCGTACGATCATCCACGCTCACCGCCTCTCGGGGGGCCGAACAGCCTCCGCCCCTCCATGGTCGGACGGTCCGGCCCCGGACGGGAGCCCGAAGCTGGTGGCAGCGGTCCACTCGGGCGAGAACGACCCTCTCGGCACCCCGGCCCGCGACGCCGGAACGCGCTCGCCGAAGGCCGGCGCGGCCGCCCGGGCGCGGGGCGATCGCGGGCGCCCGGGGAAGCCCGCCGGGCGACGCGTCCACCGCCCAGGCGACGCGTTCGTCCGGCCACGCTCTCGGCCCTGCGCTCGATCCTGCTCTCGACCACCCCTCGGTCGGCCCTCGACCGCCCCTTCAGCCACTCCTTCAGCAGCTCCTTTCGGTGTGCTCAAGATCCCTCCGAGCACCGGGAGTTGGCGATCAAGTCGCCACGCTGGGCGCTTCGTGACCTAGAGTAGCCACATGGTCAACGAGGAACTGCCAGCCACACGTAGGACGCCCGGGGCCGCCGTGGAAGCCCGGGCCGGGGACAGCGACCGGGAGGCGGTGGCCGAGCAGCTGCGGGTAGCCGCCGGCGACGGCCGCATCGACCTCGGGGAGTTGGAGGAGCGGCTCGAGCAGGCCTACGCCGCGCGGACGTACCGCGAACTCGACGCCCTGGTGGCGGACCTCGGCGGCCGGGCGAAGACCCGGGAGCAGTCCGCGGCGGAGGAGGTCCTCGTACTCCGGCCCCGGATGAACAACATGGTGCAGGGCGGCCGGTGGTCCGTGCCCCGCCGGATCGTCGCGGAGACCAAGATCTCGCTGCTCACGGTCGACTTCACCGAGGCCGTGTGCCCCCACGAGGAGATCACCGTGACGGCGTCGACCGGCCTGGGTCACATCCGGCTGATCGTCCCGCGCGGTTGGGGCGTACGGATCGACCCGTCGAGCACCAACACCGGAAACATCGTCAACAAGGCCTCCGCGCAGGCGGAGCCCGGCGCCCCGACCCTGACCGTGATCGGCCACCCCCGCTCGGGGCCGATCAGGATCAAGCAGCGGCGCCGGGGCTGACGGGCCGTCGGTCGGGACGGGCCGTCGGTCGGGACGGACTGGCCGGGCGGGGCGAACTGGCCGGGCGGGGCGGCCGGGCCGGGGCGGGCCGGTTCAGGAGAAGTCGAGCCCGCCCGTCCGGGTCCGCTTGAGCTCGAAGAACTTCGGGTACCCGGCCAGCAGCCGCACGCCGTCGAAGACCCGTACGGCGTCCTCACCGCGCGGGATGGCGCTCAGCACTGGGCCGAAGAAGGCGACGCCGTCCACGTGGATGGTCGGCGTGCCGACCTCCTCGCCGACCGGGTCCATGCCCTCGTGGTGGCTCTTGCGCAGGGCCTCGTCGTACGCGGTGCTGTTCGCCGCCTCGGCCAGTTCCTCCGGCAGGCCGGCCGCCACGAGCGCCTCCCGGATGACGGCGTCGTCGGCCGCCCGGTCCTGGTCGTGCAGCCGGGTGCCGAGCTCCGTGTACAACTCGCGCAGCACCTGCGGGCCGTGCTGTTCGGCGGCGGCGATGCAGACCCGCACGGGGCCCCAGCCGGTCGTCATCAGGCGCTGGTAGCGCTCGGGCAGGTCGGCGCGGCCCTCGTTGAGGACGGACAGGCTCATCACCCGGAAGTTCAGGTCGAGTTGGCGCTGCCGATCGACCTCCAGGATCCACCGGGAGGTTATCCAGGCGAAGGGGCAGATGGGGTCGAAGTAGAAGTCGACCTTGACGGTGTCGCCGTCGGCGCGGTGGCCGTTGCCGGTCCGGGGGTCGCTGTCGAGCTGCTGGTCGAGGTGCTGGTGGGCCGCGCTGGTCGTCACATCGTTCGTCACATCGTTCGTCAGATCATTCGTCACACCGGAGAGACTAGTGTCCGAGTGGCCCACTCTCCAGAGCCAATCGACGGCCATCACAGTGGGCCACTTTCCCATCACTCAGCCGCCCGCCTGCCCGCCCGGCCGCTCAGCCGCAGGTCGTCCCGTCCGCCGGCACCGTGCCGTCCAGGAGGTAGGCGTCCACGGTCTGCTTCAGGCAGGGGTTGCCGGTGTTGTAGCCGCCGTGCCCCTCGCCCTGCAGCGTGACGGTGACGCCGACGCCCGCGCCGAGCTGCTGCGCCATCGTACGGGCGCCCTCCACCGGGGTGGCCGGGTCGCCGGTGGTGCCGACCACCAGGACCGGGGCGGCGCCCGGCGCGGAGACCTCCGGGTGGGCGGCCTTGCCGGGGACGGGCCAGCCGGTGCAGCCGGTCAGGCCCCAGGCGGTGAACGAACCGAACACCGGGGAGGCGGCACGGAACTGCGGCAGCTGCTGTTGCACGTCCTGGTCGGAGTAGCGCTGCCGGGCGTCCACGCAGCTGATCGCCCGGTTCGCGGCGTTCAGGTTGCTGTAGTGTCCCTGCGCGTCGCGTCCGTTCAGCGCGTCGGCGAGCTGGAGCAGCGTGTCGCCGGTCCCCAGCTCCATCGCCTCGGTGAGCCCGGTGGCCAGCACGGGCCAGGTCTCCTGGCTGTACAGGGCGCCCGCGATGCCGGTGACGGCCAGGCTCTCGGTGAGCTGCCGCCCCTGCTTGGTGGGCAGCGGCGACCGCGCCAGCTTCTCCACCAGCGCGGCGACCTTCGCGGTGCCGTCGTCGCCGCCCGAGCCGGTCGGGCAGGCGGCCCCGGCCTGGGCGGCGCAGGCCTTCATGAAGTCGCCGAGGGCGAGCTGGAAGCCCTGGGCCTGGCCGAGCGCGGACTGCTGCGGGTCCTTGGTCGGATCGACCACCGAGTCCAGCACCACCCGTCCGACCTGCTGCGGGAACAGGTGCGCGTAGACGCCGCCGAGCTGGGTGCCGTAGCTGATGCCGAAGTAGGAGAGCTTCTCGTCTCCCAGCGCCTGCCGCATCAGGTCCATGTCGCGCGCGGCGCTCTCGGTGTCCACGAACGGCAGCACCGCGCCGGAGTTGTGCTCGCAGGCGGCGACGAAGCGGGCGTTGCCGTCGTCCAGCACCTTCACCGCCTCGGGGGTCTCGGGGGTGCCGTCGGCGGCGGTGGCGGCGTCCATCGCCCGGTCGTCCAGGCACGCCACCCCGGCGCTGGCACCGACCCCGCGCGGGTCGAAACTCACCAGGTCGTAGCGGGAGTTGAGGGAGCTGTAGCTTGCGGCGAGGGCGGGCAGGGTGGCCACTCCGGAGGCTCCGGGGCCGCCGAAGTTGAACAGCAGCGAGCCGATCCGGTGCTGCTCGTCCTTGGCCCGGCTGCGGATCAGCGCGAGGTCGATCGTCGCACCGTCGGGCTTGCCGTGGTCCAGCGGGGCCTTGAGGGTGGCGCACTGCCACTCGTCGCCGGCGGGCGCGGTGCCGGTGCCCTGGGCGTCACTGGGGGCGGAGCAGGCGTGCCAGTCCAGCTGTTGGGCGGCCGGTCCGGTGGCGGCGCCGGTCCCCGCCCCCGTGCCGACGGCCGCGGAGGTGGGCGCGGGCTCGGCGGTGGAGGAGCCGCCGCCCTGGCAGCCGGTGGCGACGGTGAGCAACAGGGCGGTCAGGCCGAACGCTCCGGCGCCGCGGACGACGGTGTGCATGGGGTGGGTCCACCTCTCGGGTTGGCCGGGCACCCGGCGCTCGGTTCGTCGACGCACCACAGACCCTAGGGGCCGGACGCCGCCGATGCCCCGTGGAGTCCCCTGGAAGGGGGCGTGCGCCGAACCGGCTGCCACCGGCCGACCGGGTGAAGGACCGGTTGGCGTGGCCCGACCGCCGCTAGACCCTGCCGATCGGCAGGGTCTCACCAGGGGTTGTACCCCGGGGACCTCCCGATCGGCACATGTGCGAGGAGCAGACGGCGCGCAAGGATTGCGGCCATCGAGGCCTCGCGGTGGGGCCCGGAAAGGAGCCCTCCCGTGACCGCCCTGTTCTCGTCGTCCCTGTTCCCGTCGTCCCCGGCCCCGTCGTCCCCGGTCCCGTCGTCCCCGGTCCCGTCGTCCCCGGTCCCGTCGTTCCCGGTCCTACCGGTCCCGTCGCTCCCGTTCCTGCCGCTCCCGGTCCTGGCGTTCGCCGTGCCCGCTGTCGGCTGCGTCCTCCTCCGCGCCTGCGTCAACGCTTCGCGGGCCACGGGCCCCACGGGTCGCCGGCGCACCGTCTCAGGTCAGCGCCATGCCCGGGGTTCCCCGCACCGCGTACGCCGGCAGGCGCAGCCCGCCGAGGGCGGCCCGGGGCAGGCTCAGTCCGAAGCGGCGTTCGACGGCGCCGAGGGTGCGGCTGCGGGCGGCCCCGTCGGGCTCCCGCCCGGGGTCGCAGGAGGTCACGCCGTCGGCCTCCAGGACTTTGGCGGCGACCAGGTCCGGCACCAGCAGGTCCGGCTCCTGGCCCCAGCGCCAGCGCTCCTCACCGAGGCCGAAGCCGCACAGCACGGCGCCGTCCCGGGCGTAGTCGAGCAGGGCCGGGCGCTGCTCCGGCATCGGGCGGAAGTGCACCACCTCCACGCCGTCGCGCGCTATCTCGATGAGCAGTTCGCCGCCGGTGGAGTCGCCGTACTCGATCGCGAACGACCAGCCGGCGCACTCGCCGACCCGGATCACGCCGTCGCCGTCGTCACCGGGGCGGTAGACCTCGATGTCCAGACCCCGGATCTCGGTGTCGCTGATCGGCTCGGTCGCGGTGGCCGGGTCGGCGCCCATCCGACGGGCGAGTTCCTCGGGCGTGATCTCCCGGGCGAAGACGACGCCGCCGACCTCACCGCCCGTGTCGGGTCCGCTCGTTGACCGCCCGCCCGCTGACCGTCCGCTCGTGAACCGTCCGCCCGCTGACAGTCGACCCGTTGACGGTCGGCCCGTGGCCGGCCGGCCGATCTCCACGAGCCACTGAATGCCGTCGCCGTCCTGCCCCACTCCCCCGTGCGTACCGTCGGTCATGCCACCCTCCCCTCGCGCATGGCCTGCGGTGACCGGGCGCTCCCGTGGGCACCCTAACCGACCCTGCCGACACCCGGTCGCCGGTCGCCGCATCGATGCCGGAACCGGCCGTGCGCGGGCCGACAACCACCCCTGATCGATCGGAAGGAGGCCGATCCGGCCATGAACTCACCTGGCCCGCGCCGCCGTTCACCCGCAACCTGCGCGGCCCTGGCTCCCCGAACACTCACCCGGACACGTCCGGCACCTGCCGGCCCACCGCTGCGAACAGCAGCTTCGCGGCCACCGTCGCACCGTCGGTGCGGATGCCGCCGGCCACGGCCCCCGCCCGTGCCCGGGTCTCGGGCGCCAGGGCCGTGCCGAGCGCGGCGGAGAGCGAGTCGACGGTCGGCGTACGGTCGAGGTGGGCCGCGCCGATGCCCAACTCGGCGACCCTGGCGGCCCAGTACGGCTGGTCGGCGATCAGTGGGACGACCACCTGGGGCACGCCCGCCACGGCCGCGGTCGTCGTGGTGCCGGCGCCGCCGTGGTGGACGACGGCGGCCACCCTGCGGAACAGGACCTGCTGGTTCACCTCGCCGACGACATGGCAGTCCTCCCGGTCGTCGATCGGGGCGAGCCCGACCCAGCCGCGGGCGAGCAGCACCCGGCGACCGTGCGCGCGGCTCGCTTCGACGGCCACCCGAGCGATGTCCTCCGGGGCGTACGCGGCCATGCTGCCGAAGCCGACGTGCACGGGCGGCTCACCGGCGGCGAGGAACTCCTCCAGGTCGGCCGGGAGCGGGCGGTCGTCGGGCAGGATCCACGCCCCGGTCGGCACCACGTCGAGTTCCGTCATGCCCTCCGACGGGCAGAGCGTCGGGTCCGCCGCCAGCCACGGCCGCTCGGTGAAGACGTGGTCGCGAACGTTCTCCACCGGCGGCAGACCGATGGCCGCCCGGTGGCTGTTGAGCGCCTCCCCGTACAGCGCGTCGACCCGTTGGGCGTCCTGCTCCCAGAGCTTCCGGTAGTCGGTCTCGTCCTGCGGGGACGGCGTGCCCGGCCGCCGCCCGGGCCGGAAGTGCCTCGAGGGCAGTCCGAGGATGTGGAAGCAGGCCAACACGTAGCGCAGGCCGAGCTTCTCCGCGACGTCCCGCGCCCCGGCCGGCATCAGGCCGGTCGCCAGCACCACGTCGCAGCCCTCGGCCGCCGCCGTCAGCGTCTCGAACCTCGCGGCGACCAGCTCACGGGCCAGCCGGAACGCGTCCTCCGCGGTCGGCGGCTTCGGCCCGGCGACCACCGAGCGCACCGACGGGCCGAGCGGCACCAACGGCACCCCGACCCGCGCCAGCAGGGCCGCGAACTCCTCGTCCGGCGGCGCGCACACCCTTACCTCCGCACCGAGCCCCCGCAACGCCGTCGCCAGCCCGGCCAGCGGCTCGACATCCCCGCGCGATCCCCACGTCGTCATCAACACGCGCATTTCACGACTCCCGTTTCCGCAGGTCATGGCCTTACGGTCGGGATTCTGCGGCACCACGGGGGCCTTGCCGCAAGCCCCGGGTGACGCTATGGCTTGATAGTGGCAGGGAGATCGGCTCTCCTTGCCGTTTCCTTTGGCCGCCCGGTCCCACCCGCTGCCCCGAACCGGCCGAACCGGCCCGACGCCATCCCCAGCGGCCACCCGCGCCGTGCCACCCACCGGTCCGCCCCACTCTGGACCGGGCCCCGCACCGGGCCGACGGCCTGAACGCCCGCCGGCCCCGCCGCGTACCCCTGGTCGGGGGGACGCGGGACCGCCCGGTCCCGCGCACGTGCTCGACCGAGGAGGCATGATGCTCCGCACCGCAGCCACCGGGCTGCTCGCCGGACTCCTCTGCCTGGGTGGCGCGTCCGCCGCGTTCGCGAACCCCACCCCGAACCAGCCTGGGCCACCGAACCAGACCTGCCAGGACTTCCTGGCGGCCGGCGGACAGGCCCCGGGCCACTCCGCTTCCTCCCCCGGTTCCCCCTTCGACGAGCCGGGCTTCGGCAGCCAGCCGAACGGTGGCCAGGGCGGCCAGGCGTACAGCAACGCCGGCGCACCGTCCCAGTACGACGTCGCCTGCTTCCAGCAGTTCGTCCACTCGTCCTGAACCACACAGCCCCCGCCTTCCGTCGTCTTCCGCGTCCGTTCTCCGTACGGTGGTCCCGCGTTCCGCCCCACCCGGCCGGTTCGCGGGGCCACCCGGGGGTTGTCCCCCGGCCGGATCCGGTGGCATTCCCCAGCGCGTCGCTGCCCCTCGGTGATCGACGATTCGTTGACCGACACTCGTCGGCGAGCCCATCACACCCGTCGAACCGACTGAACCGACTCCCTGACTCATCGACTCGTCGACCCATCGCATCGACGGGTCGACGCGTCCACGGGTCGACGCGTCCACGGGTCCACGGGTCGAGGAACCGAGGAGCAGCCCGACATGACCGAACGCAGCGAGGACCGCGGCAAGCGCATCGGCCGACGCGCCCTGCTGACCGCCACGGCGGCCGCCGTGACCTCCACCCTGCTCGTCCCCGCGGCCCACGCGGACCGGCCGGGGAGCGCCGATCAGCCGGAGAGCACGAATGGAACCTCCCGTCAGATCTCCACGGTGGTCCGCGAACTGAACACCCTCTCCCATCCCCTGCGGTCCACGGAACCCACCGGCAGCAGCACCGACCTGCGGCCGCTGGACGCGATGATCGGTGGCGCTGCGGTGGTGGGGCTCGGTGAGGCCACGCACGGCGCGCACGAGTTCTTCACCATGAAGCAGCGGGTGCTGCGCCACCTCGTCGAGGAGAAGGGATTCACCGCCTTCGCCCTGGAGGCGAGCTGGTCCGGTGGTCTGCGGATCGACGAATACGTCCAGGGCCGCACCGGCGGTGACGCCCGGCAGCTCGTGAAGGAGACGATGGGCAGCTCGCCCTGGGAGCGCCGGGAGTTCGCCGACCTGATCCAGTGGATGCGCGACCACAACCGTGAACACCCGCGGCGCCCGGTCCACTTCCTCGGCAACGACCTGGACTTCCCCGCCATCGACGACCGGCTCTTCGACCGGGTGACCGCCTACGTGCGCGAGGCCGCCCCCGGGTCGCTGCCGCTGCTGGAACAGCTGTACGCCGTCCTGCGCCCGTTCGACGACGCCATCGGCTACCTCACCACGCGTCCGCTCGCCGAACGCCGGCAGAACGCCGCCGTGGCGCAGCGGACGCTGGAGCTGGTCACCGCCGCCAGGGGCGAGAACGACGAGGCGTACGCCTGGGCCGTGCAGAACGCCCGGAGCATCGCCAGGACCTTCGCCTTCAGCGCCGTGAACCTGGAGGACACCGCCGACCTGGCCGCGATGCAGAACCTCCGAGACCAGGCGATGACCGACAACACCCTCTGGTGGCAGCGTCGCACCGGCGGGAAGGTGCTGCTGTCCGCGCACAACGGCCATGTCGGGTACCGGAGCACCGATCCCGAGCTCTACCCCAGGACCCAGGGCGAGTACCTGCGCGACGCCCTCGGCGCGGACTACGTCGCCATCGGTCTCACCTTCGGCCGCGGTTCGTTCCTCACCAAGGACGCCCCGTTCGCGCCCGACTGGAAGGAGGTCACCGTGCCCCCGGCCACCGTCGGCATGAACGAGTACGTCCTCGACCGGGTCCGTCCCCGCGACTACTACGTCGACCTGCGCTCCGCCCCGCCGGCCACCCGCGCCTGGCTGGACACCGCCCGACCGACCTACGACGCCGGAACGCGGTTCCGCAACGACCCGCTGCCGCGTCTGGCGATCGGTCCGGCCTACGACGCGCTGGTCCACCTCCACGAGACCAGCGCGGCCCGCCGCCTCTAGACGGTGTCAGCGGTCGCCGCGCGGGCCGGCCGGCGCCGCCCCTCGTCGCCGCTCAGCCCGTGAACCGCCCGTCCCGTGCCACCACCCGGCCCGCGCGGACCACCAGTTCGCGCGTCGGCAGGTCGACGACGACCTGCGGCAGGCACTCGCCCGTGACCAGCATGAAGTCGGCGGGCGAGCCGGCCTCCAGCGTGGCGGCCGGCAGGTCCAGCAGTTCGGCGCCGCCGTCGGCCGCCACGGCGAAGCAGTCGGCCAGCTGCTCGTCGGTGCGGGCGTCGGTGGTCCAGCCGAGCAGATGGGTGCGGTGCAGCATGTCGGCGTTGCCGAACGGGCTCCAGGAGTCGCGCACCCCGTCCGAGCCGAGCCCGACCCGCACCCCGTGCGCCCGCAGCTCGCGGAACGGCAGCACCTGGTGGGCCGAGGGCGCCACGGTGGTGAGGCCGACGCCGGATTCGGCCAGCTCGTCGGCGAGGTCGGCGAGCGGGGCGCCGACCAGCTCGGGGACGCAGAAGGCGTGGCTGACGACCACCCGTCCGGACAGTCCGGCCGCCCTGGTCCGCGCGGCGATGTCGCGGATCGGTCCGAGGCCGCGCTCGCCCCGGTCGTGCAGGTGGATGTCGAGGCGCAGTCCGTGCTGTTCGGCCAGGCCGAACAGCAGCTCCAGCTGGGCGGGCCCCTCGCCGTCGGTGCCATCGGCCGGGACGCCGTCGAAGCCCGCCGGGTCGATGCCGCCGATGGCGTCGACCAGTCCGCTCGCCGCCGCCTCCGCGAGCAGCGCGCCCGCGCCGGGCATCCGCCGGACCCCGTGCTGCGGGAAGGCCACCACCTGGACGTCCAGCACGCCGGCCAGCCGCTCGCGCACCTCGGCGAGCGCGGTCACCCCGTCCAGGCCGAACGCGGGCGCCACGTCCACGTGGGCCCGCACGGCGCGGGTGCCGCGGGTGACGGCGTGGGTCAGCAGCCGGAGGGCCCGGTCGGCGATCGGGGTGCGCTGGTGCCGGTGCAGGTCGACGTCGCCCTGGACGTACTCGGGCAGCGAGCCGGCCGGGCGCCGGCTGTACCAGGGCTCGCCCCACGCGGTCTTGTCGGGGTGGATGTGCGCGTCCACCAGGGTCGGCAGCGCGATCCGGCCGCCGCCCTCGACCAGCTCGGGCACCACCCCGTCCGGCACCCGCTCGGCCAGCAGGCCGTCCACGGCGATCAGGTCGACGGCCCGCTCGGCACCGTGCGGGCGGACGTCCCGGAAGACGGTGACGGAAGGCGTGGTCATGGGCTGCTCGCTCTCGTTCTGGTTCCCGAGGTGGTCCGGCTGCCTGGACGGATTCCGTCCGACAGGCAAAACATCCTACGTTTCATTCAACAGTCTGTTTATCATCTCCGGGTCCCCGTTCCCTGTCCGGAGTCGCTCACGCATGCCCACGCCACCGCCCGCCGCCACACCCCGACCGCACCCGCTGCACGTCCTGCGGGCCACCGTCTTCGCCATCGGCGCCCTGCTCCTGCTGGTCGGGGTGGGAGTACTGCTCGACCAGCCGCTGCTGATCCCGCCGTTGGCCGCCAGCGCCGCGCTGGTGCACGGCGCGCCCGGGCTGCCGATCTCGCAGCCGCGCAACCTGGTCGGCGGTCAGCTGATGTCGGCCCTGATCGGCTTCGCCACCCTGGCCGTCACCGGCAGCACCACCTGGGGCGCGGCCGTGGCCGCCGGGCTCTCGCTGGGCGCGATGATGCTCACCCACCTCTCACACTCCCCGGCCGCGGCCACTGCCGTGATCGTGGTGCTCCAGGCACCGCGTCCGCTTCCCTTCCTCCCGCTGCTCGTGCTGGCCACCGTGCTGCTGGTCGCCATCGGTCTGCTGCCCGGCCGCATCGGCGGGCACCCGGTCCGCTACCCGGTCTCCTGGTGACGGTCGCACCGCCCTGACGACCGGCTCTCCACTCTCCCGCCGAACGCCGACGGCCGGGTCGTCCGATCGGACGACCCGGCCGTCATCCGTTCCGCCCGACCAGGACGGCCACCCCGCCGACGCCGCCGAACGCCCGCGACGGCGGCCCGGCCCACCAGGCGATCGTGGACCTCCTGCTCGCCCACGGCGCCGACCCGCACCTCCCCGACGCCGACGGCGTCACCGCCCGCGCCCACGCCGAGCGCCGCGGCTTCCGCACCGTCGCCGAGGCGCTGCGTCGCCCCGGTGCCCGGGCGGCCGGGCGGCCGGGCGGCCGGCTGACGGTCGGCCCCCGCGGATCGGCTACTCCCATTCGTCCGTTCCGCCCAGCAGTTCGACCAGCAGCAGGCCTGGATCGTCCTGCTCGGCGTCCCACCGGTCATAGGTGGGATCCAGGAGGATCATCACCGGGACCAGCCACGACAGCCGGTAGCGGAACTCGACCGGTGGCTGTCCCGGCCGGTTGACGGTGAGGCGGCAGCGCACCAGGCCGGTGTGGCGGATCTCGGTCCGGTCGTCCACCACCGTGGACCAGTCGTCGATGTGCAGGATCCGCTCACCGTCCGCCTCGCGCACCACGGCGAGCAGCCGGCCGAGCTTTCCCGTCCAGATGACCTCGGAGCCCGCCCCGTTCACGCGTGCCACGTCACCGTTCCTTCCGTGCGGACGGCACGGCCCGGTGGACGTGCCCGTGGTGCCGGCCGCCCGGTTCCCGGCCCGAGAGCGGCGGACCGGGCGGCCGGACGGGGTCAGCGCTCCTGCTCGGCCAGTGACTTGATGCCTTCGAGTGTGGTCGTCATGCCGGTGCGCAGCTCGTTCAGCCGGAAGTCGACGATCCGCTCCTCCAGCTCCGGCTTGGCGTCGATGACCAGGCTGGCGCCGCTGCGGCCCGGGCCGATCACCACCGACTGGAGCAGCCGGGTGCCGCCGTTCTCGGGAGTCAGCTCGAAGCGCCACCGGGCCAGTGCCCCACCGAGGTCGGACACCGGCTCGCCGTAGCGGCCGTCCACGTCCATCACGCCCCAGGCGAAGACACACCGGCCGTCCGGCCCGTCCGGTCCCGGCCCGTCGGCCGTCCCGTCATCCGACCCGGTCAGCTCCGTCACCTCGGACACCGTGCGCCAGTCGGGCATGTCCGCGCGGCTGTTGTGCCCCTCGAAGCGGGCACCCACCGCGGGGGCGTCCGCGCCGCCCAGCCAGGCGACCCGCCGCAGCTCCGGGCTGAGCCGGGCCGGCAGTCCGATGTCCGTCACCAGCTCCCACACCCGCTCCACCGGTGCCCCGACGAACACCTCGCACTGCGTACCCGGACCATCGGAGTACCGCATGTCCGCTCCCCCTCCGTCACTTGTCACCGCTCTCGCACAGCGAGGTGCACACAAGTGCGCACCGGCGTGCTCGCGTCCTGCAGAAATGCGGGTCGACACCCGCCCGTGCCCCCGCCACGGCGTCCGGAACGCCGACGAGGACAGCGGGCGGGTTGCCGCCCTGGGCCCTGGATCGATGATCGATCCGACGGAACACCCAAGTCAATCCGCCGATTTACTGGGGAACCCCCAAGCGATACCTTGGACCTCCGTGACCATCGACGACCTCCGCGTCTTCGCCGCCGTCTGCCGGGCGGGCTCGCTCAGCGCCGTCGCCCGCGACCTCGGCTGCACCCAGTCCGCCGTCAGCCAGCACGTGAAGCGGCTCGAACGGGAGATCGGCGTCGCCCTGATCGAGCGCCATCCGCGCGGGGTCGTCCCCACCAAGGCGGGGAGCCTGCTGCGCGCGGCGGTCGCCACCGGGCTCGGCGGCATCGACCACGCGCTGCACCGGATCGCCGAACTCGCGCGCGGCGAGGGCGGATCCGTACGGATCACCACCGGGGCCACCAGCATCCGGCACTTCATGTCCGCCGCCGTGGTGGACTTCCGACGCCGCTTCCCCCGGGTCAGCCTGGAGTTCCAGACCGAGGTCTCCAGCCGCAGTTGCCTGGAGTCGCTCAACGCCGGCCGGGCCGACCTCGCCTGGATCACCCTCGGCGTCCCGGTCCGGGGCATCGACCAGCGGCCGGTGGTCGACCTGCCCTGGGTGCTCGCGGTCGCGGCGGGCGACCCGCTCGCCGCCCGGGACCGGATCGGGCCCGCCGACCTCCAGGACGCCCGGCTGATCGGGCTGCCGCAGAACTCCGTCTCCCGCTCCCAGGTCGAGGCCTGGCTGGGGAAGTCGGGAGTCCGGCCGGTCTTCGACACCAGCGTCGCGGACTGGGACACCGCGATCCTGCTCGCCGAACTCGGCCTCGGCCACGCCGTCGTCCCCGCCCTCCCGCAGTGGCAGGGCCCCGGCCATCCCGGCCTGCGGCTGCTGCCGCTGCCCGACCTGCCCGCCCTCACCGCCGGCTGGGCCGTCCGGGACTGGGACAACCTCGGCCCGCTCGCCCGCGCCTTCGCCGACACCGTCGCCGCCCACTGCGGCCGCGGAACCCCGCCGGCCGTCGGACCGGAGGAGGGGAGCGCCCGGGTGTGACCGGCCGCCGCTACCCCTCGTCCGGCCGGGCCGTCCCGTCCCCGGCCGACAGGACACCTCCGAGCGGCATCCACACCCTGTCCCAGGACGTCGCCGTCCGCAGAGGGGCGAAGTCCTCCGGCAGGACGTCCACCAGGCCGCGCACGCGGTCCCCGCCCAGGACGGCGATCGCCACCTCGCAGCGCAACTGCCGTGGCAGCTCCGGCCGGTGGACCGGTGGATGCCACAGCGTCGGCCGAAGCCAGTGCCGCCCCTGCGGATCGGCACGGGCCCGCACCCACGCCCGGCCCGACCGCCGGTCGAGGCCGAGCCCTTCCGCCCGCTCCTCGAGCCGCAGGAGCGTGGGTGTGTCGATCACCTTGACGTCGCCGGGGAGTTGCTCGTAGGTGTCCATCGCTCCATGATGACCGGTGCCACCCGATGACCACCGCACGAGCGTCGCCCCGCTCACCGCACCAGCGCCGTCCGCTCACCGCGCGTGCGCCGCGCGACAGCCCGCAGCCGGGCCGCCCGGCGGCCGCCGAAGCTCAGCGGCCGTAGAAGGAGTGGCCGCACCCGATCTCCGTGAAGCCCCGGCGGCCGTACCAGGCGCGCGGCCAGTCCGCCGTGTCCGCGAGCAGGAACAGCCGGGGGATGCCGGCCTCGGCGGCCAGCGCCAGGCCGGTCGCCAGCAGGGTGTCGCCGTACCCCGCGCCGCGGTGCCGCGAGCCGGTCACCAGGTCCTCCAACTGGGCGAGCCCGACGTCCGGTTCGAGGTAGAGGTCGCTCCAGGCCGCGACCTCTCCGTCCGGTGTCCGCGCGGCCAGGAAGTGCACCCGCCCGGCACCGCGCAGCCGGGCAGCGCGGCAACGGCTTTTCCGGTGCCGCCTCAGGAGGCCGCGCCGGAGGACGAGCGCTCCAGGAAGCGCCGGATGCCGTCCCGAACGCCGTCGGTCGGCACGGTCCCCGCGAAGGCCGCCGCCTCCACCGCGAGTCCCTCGTCGATCGGCAGGTTGATGCCCCTGGTCACGGCCCGCAGGCAGGCGGCCACGGCCGTCGGCGCGTGACGGACGATCCGCTCGGCCAGGTGCCGCGCCGAGTCCAGCAGTTCGTCCGCCGGGACGACCGAGTTGACCAGGCCGATCCCGGCGGCGCGAGCGGCCGGGATCGGGTCACCGGTGAGGATCATCTCCAGGCCGCGCTTGCGGCCGACGTGCCGCGGCAGCCGCTGCGAACCACCGAAGGGCGGCGGGAAGCCGAGCGAGATCTCCGGCTTGGCGAAGGTCGCGTGCTCGGCCGCGACGGCCAGCGGCGCCGCCTCGGTGATTTCACAACCACCGCCGTAGGCAAGGCCGT
Organism: Kitasatospora sp. NPDC005856; assembly: GCF_040629945.1. NCBI lineage: Bacteria > Bacillati > Actinomycetota > Actinomycetes > Kitasatosporales > Streptomycetaceae > Kitasatospora > Kitasatospora sp. NPDC005856. Next base: position 72,640 of record NZ_JBEXWT010000029.1, read on the forward strand.
TGACGGCCACGATGACCGGCTTGGGGAACTCCTCGATCCGCCGGGTGAGGGTGTGCCCGCGCCGGACGAACTCGCGCAGCGCCCGCTCGGGACCGCCCGCGATGCTGGCCGCCAGGGACGGGATGTCGGCACCGGCGCTGAACGCCCGGCCGCCGGCACCGGTGAGGATCACGGCGCGGACGGTGTCGTCGGCGTCGATCCGGTCGAGTTCGGCGAGCAGCGCGTCGATCGTCGGATAGTCGAGCGCGTTGAGCTTCTTCTCCCGGTCGATGGTGAGGGTGACGACGTGCCGGTCCCGCTCGCTGCGGATGGTCATGGGCGCGTGCTCCGTTCCTGCTCGCTGCTGGATGTGACGAGGCTAGGAACACCCGCCCAGGACAATCCACTTATTGTCCTGGATACACTCGGGCACACGCCCGTGCACGCCCGTGCACCCCCGTGCACGCCCGCACCTCCACTCCCGGGAACGGCAGGTGACCCGACCCGTGCGACCGCCCTCCTACAAGGCCATCGTCGACGAGTACGCGAGCGCCATCCGCTCCGGCGCGCTCCCGGCCGGCACCCGGCTGCCGACCCACCGCACCCTCGCCCGCGAGCGGCGGATCGCCCTCGCCACCGCCACCCGGGTCTACGCCGAACTGGCCGCCGCCGGACTGGTGGTGGGCGAACAGGGCCGTGGCACCTTCGTCCGGCTGCGCGCCGGCTACGACGGCCTCGAACCCTCCCGCGCCCTCCCGGTGCCCCGGGTGGCCGACCTCTCCTTCAACCAGCCGCTCACCCCCGGGCAGGGCGACCAGCTGCGGCAGGCCCTGCGCGCGCTCGCCTCCTCCGGCGACGCCGAGGCCCTGCTGCGCCAGCACCCGCCGGGCGGTCACCGGCACGACCGGGCCGCGGTGGCCACCCACCTGCTGGACCGCGGGATCGACACCGCCCCCGAGAACGTCCTGCTCACCAGCGGGGCGCAGCAGGCCCTGGACTGCGTGCTGCGCACGCTCACCCGCCCCGGGGACGTCCTCGCCGTGGACGCGCTCGGCTACCCGGGCATCAAGCTGCTCGCCACCGCCCACGGGCTGGACCTGGCCCCCGTCCCGGTCACCGAGGCGGGCCCGGACCTCGACGCGCTCGACCGGCTCTGCCGCGCCCGGCCGGTACGGGCGGTGTACACCCAGCCGACCGTCCACAACCCGCTCGGCTGGGTGCTCGGCCCGGCGCAGCGCGAGCGCCTCGTCCGACTCGCCGCCGACCACGGCTTCACCCTGATCGAGGACGGCACCTACGCCTTCCTGGAGGCCGCGCCGCCTCCGCCGCTGCAGGCCCTGGCCCCCGGACGCACCTGCTACGTGGCCGGCCTCTCCAAGAGCGTGGCACCGGGCCTGCGGTTCGGCTTCGCCGTCCTGCCCGACCACCTGCTCAGGGCCGCCACCACCACCCTGCGCACGGCGGCCTGGGGTGCCCCCGGCCTGATCACCGCCCTCGCCACCGGGTGGCTCACCGACGGCACGGTCGCCCGCCTGGAACGGGAGCGCCGCACGGACGCCGCCGCCCGCCAGGCCGTCGCCCGCACCGCCCTGGCCGGCCTGACCACCACCGCCCACCCCACCTCCTACATCCTCTGGCTCTCCCTCGAACCCCATCAGCGCCCCGACCACGCGGCCGCCGCCCTGGCCGCCGAGGGCATCCTGATCTCCACCGCCGACGCCTTCGCCACCACCCCCCACCACCCCAACGCCCTGCGCCTGGCCCTCGCCACGCCCGCGCTCCCCACCCTCCCCGCCGTCCTCACCCGCCTCCGCACCACCCTCGACGCCATCGCCCCCTGACCGCCACCCGCCGAACCGGCCCCGCGCGCCGCCGAACACCAGAAGTCGGCCTGGCCGACTTCCCGCTCCGCCCTACTCCGCCCCCGCCCCCGCCCCCGACGCGCGGGCGAAGCGGGCGCTCCAGTCGGCGAGCAGGCTCCTGAGGGCGTCCGGCGCGAGCACCTGGAACTCGGCACCGAGCGAGCCCAGGGCCATGGCGGGCCAGTCGAGCGAGTCGGCGGTCATCCGCAGCCGGCAGCGGTGCGGGGTGACGGGCTCCACGGTGGCCCAGCGGCCGACCCTGGCCCGGACGTGGTCCGCTGACGCCTCGATCACGGCCTCCACCTGGTGCGGCCGGGGCATGCCGTGGAGGCCCGCGCGGACGAACTCCACCGCGTCGGTGGCCGGGAGGGCGCGCGGAGCGAAGCGGGCGCCGCTGCCGGAGGGCGCGGTGAGGCGGTCGAGGCGGAAACTGCGCCAGTCGGCCCGGTCGAGGTCGTACGCGACCAGGTACCAGCGGCGGTTCAGGCAGACCAGCCGGTGCGGTTCGACGTGCCGTTCCGTACCGCGCCCGTCGGCGGCCGTGTAGGAGAACCGCACCCGCTCGTCGTCCCGGCAGGCGAGCGCCACGACCGTCAGGACGTCCGGGTCGACGCCCGCGCCCGCCCGCGTCCCCCAGTCCACCGGGACGGTCATCGCGCGCAGCGCCTCCACCCGCCGCCGCAGCCGGGCGGGCATCACCTGGACGACCTTCGCCAGCACCCGCACCGAGGCCTCGGCGACCCCCTCCACCGGGCTCTCGGCCGCCGCCTGCAGCCCCACCGCGAGGGCCACCGCCTCCTCGTCGTCGATCACCAGCGGCGGCAGCGCCGCGCCCGCCGCCAACTGGTAGCCGCCGTCCACGCCGCGCTGCGCCTCGACGGGGTAGCCGAGTTCGCGCAGCCGGTCGACGTCGCGGCGCAGGGTGCGGACGGAGACGCCGAGCCGGTCGGCCAGTTCCCCACCCGGCCAGTAGCGGTGGGTCTGGAGCAGGGAGAGCAGTCGCAGCGTCCGGGTGCTGGTGTTCGCCATGCCGTCGATTCTCCCCGGGATTCAGGACAGGAAGTGACCGCAATGGTCCGTAGCGTTGTACCTGTCCGAGGGAGCAAGGAACCGAACGGAAGGCCATGACGATGACCACGACCCCCACCACCCCCGAGCTGACCGGCGAGCGGGCCGACCTCCTGACGGCCCTGCAGAAGCAGCGGCACTTCCTGCGCTTCACCACCCGCGACCTCACCGACGAGCAGGCCGGCCTGCGGACCTGTGCCAGCGAGCTCTGCCTGGGCGGCCTGATCAAGCACGTGACCAGCGTCGAGCGGATCTGGGCGGAGTTCATCGTGCAGGGCCCGTCGGCGATGCCCGACTTCACCAACTGGACCGAGGAGGACCTCGCCCGCCGCGCGGACGAGTTCCGCATGCTGCCCGGCGAGACGCTGGCCGGTGTCCTCGCGGCCTACGCCGAGGTGGCCCGCCGCACCGACGAGCTGGTGGCCGAGCTCCCCGACCTGGACGCCACCCAGCCGCTGCCGAAGGCCCCCTGGTTCGAGGCGGACGCCGAGTGGTCGGCCCGCCGGGTGCTGCTGCACGTCGCCAACGAGACCGCCCAGCACGCCGGTCACGCCGACATCATCCGGGAGTCCCTGGACGGCGCGAAGAGCATGGGCTGAGCCCCGCCCGCACCACGGAAGCGGCACCACGGAAGCGGCGACACGGTTGCGGGGGCCCGTCGGCGACACACCCGACGGCCCCCGCCGTCGCCCTCAGGCCCGCCCGACGAAGGTGAACCCGGCCCCGTCGACCACGCTGCGGACCAGGCCCTCGTCCAACGGCTGCGCGGAGGCCACGGTGACCCGGCCGCTCGGCGCGTCGGCGCTGACGTCGGTGACGCCCGGGAGCACGGCGAGCCCGGCGCTGACCGTCTTCTCGCAGTGGCCGCAGCTCATGCCGTCGACGGCGAATACGGCGGTGGTGGACATGACGGCGCCTCCGATGGCGTTCCGGACGGGACGGGCTCGACCCGGACGGTTCGATCCGGGCGGATCGAACCCGACGGGCCGGCTCCGACGGATCGACTCCGACGAGCCGACCCGCCTACGACACCCGAATCCGACGGCGCCGCCCAGGGACACGCCGCCCGGGTGACACCATCGAGCGGTTCCGGGAACCGTCCGGGCCTCCCGTCCGACAGGACCCGTGCCGTGGCGCCCGCCACGCCCTGAACCGCTGCCGAGCCACGTCCCGTTGCTCCAGGTACAACCCTTTCGCACAATCGGGCGAAGGCCCGGCCACCGCGGCCCGCCGATCCCGTCCTGGAGCACTTCCGCCATGTCCACCCCGGCCCCGGTCCACGCCCGCCCGGACACCACCACCCAGCCGACGGCCCACGCCGCCCGCCCCACCGAGGCCCAGGTCGCACCGAGGCGCGGCACATCCGACCGCCCGGACGCGGCGGGAGCGGGCCGTTGAGGGCGCTCGCGCGGCTGCGCCACCGGAAGCCCTGGCACGGCGCGCTCGTCCTCGCGCTGGTCGCCGCACTGACCGCCGGGCTGCTCTGGTGGCAGCCCTGGAACGGCGGCGGGGACGGGGACCGGCTGGCGTTCACCACCGCGCCCGGCGGCTCCGCCCGCTTCGGCAGCGGCGAGCGGCTGTACCGCTACAAGGTGCGGGTGGAGGACGGGATCGCGGAGAGCCCGGCGCAGTTCGCCGCCGAGGTGGACGCGGTCCTCGGCGACGTCCGGCAGGGGTGGGCGGCCGGCGGCACGGTCTCGTTCCAGCGGGTGTCCGCGGATCCGGTGGACTTCACCGTCTACCTGGCCACCCCGGGGTCCACCGACCGGATCTGCGGCCAGTACGGGCTGGACACCGGCGGCTGGGTGAACTGCGGCGTCACCCACCAGGTGGTGGTCAACCTCAAGCGGTGGACCGAGCTGTCCGAGTTCTACCAGGGCCGGCCCGAGCTGTACCACGCGCTCGCCGTCAACCACGAGGTCGGCCACATCCTCGGCCACGGCCACGTCGACTGCCCCGGCCCGGGCGCCCCGGCGCCGGTGATGATGCAGCAGATCAAGGGGCTGCACGGCTGCGTCCCCAACGGCCGGCCGTACTCGGACACCGGCACGCTGCTCACCGGCCCACCCGTCCAGGCCCCCACCGGCGCGCCCTGACCCGCCGGGCCCCCACCCCCCGTCCCCGGTCCCCGCCCCGAACACGGATAATCCTGGTCGGACCGGACGCACCCGCACCGCGCGCCCGGTCCCGGTCGTGTCCGCAGTCGGTGCCGGTGGAGGAGAAGCGTTGAACGGTGTGCCCGGCGGGGAGATCCTGGACTGGCCGGTGCTGCTGGAGGCCTCCGAGGCCGCCGCCCGGGCGACGGCGGGCCGGGGGCGGGTCGCCGACTACATCCCGGCGCTCGCCACCGCCGACCCGGAGGCCTTCGGCATGGCCGTCGCCACCGTCGACGGGGAGCTGCACGGTGTCGGGGACTGGGAGCGGCCGTTCTCCGTCCAGAGCGTCTCGAAGCTGTTCTCGCTCGCCCTCGCGGTGGCCTACGGCGGGGACGCGCTCTGGCAGGGCGTCGGCCGCGAGCCGTCCGGCAACCCGTTCAACTCCCTGGTGCAGTTGGAGACCGAGCACGGCATCCCGCGCAACCCGTTCATCAACGCGGGCGCCCTGGTGGTCACCGACCGCCTCCAGACCATGACCGGCGACGCCTCGGGCGCGGTACGGGAGTTCCTGCGCCGCGAGTCCGGCAACCCGCTGCTCGACACCGACCCGGTGATCGCCGCTTCGGAGGCCGAACACGGCCACCGCAACGCCGCGCTGGCCCACTTCATCGCCAGCCACGGCAACCTGCGGAACCCGGTCGAGACCGTGCTGGAGCACTACTACGCCCACTGCGCGGTGGCCACCAGCTGCCGTGACCTGGTGCTGGCCGGTTCCTTCCTCGCCCGCTACGGCGTGCGCGCCGACGGCACCCGGTTGATGACCCGCAGCGAGGCCAAGCGGATCAACGCCGTCCTGCTCACCTGCGGCACCTACGACGCCGCCGGGGAGTTCGCCTTCCGCGTGGGCCTGCCCGGAAAGAGCGGCGTCGGCGGCGGCATCCTCGCGATACTCCCGGGCCGCGCCGCCGTCTGCGCCTGGGGCCCGCGCCTGGACCAGGCGGGCAACTCCGTCGCCGCGGTCGCCGCCCTGGACACCCTGACCACCCTCTCCGGGTGCTCGGTGTTCTGACCCCCCGGAACCGCCGCGCCCCCGAGATCCCGGCCCTCGAAATCCCGGCTGCGGGAAGAGCCGGAACGGGAGGAACGCGGGCCCCGGCCGTCCGCACAGCGACCGGGACCCGCGGGTCCGGTGCGAGCGCCCTCGGAGCGGGCGCCCGCACCGGAGGGCCCTACTCCACCGTCACGCTCTTCGCCAGGTTGCGCGGCCGGTCCACGTCGCGGCCGAGGGCGACGGCGGCGTGGTAGGCCAGCAGCTGGAGCGGGATGTTGAGCAGCAGCGGGTCCAGCTCGGGCTCGCTCTTGGGCACCAGGATGCAGTGGTCCGCGAGCTTCTCGTCCGGCCGCCGGTGGGCGACGGCGATGACGCGCCCGGAGCGGGCCTTGATCTCGCCGAGCGTGGTCAGGTTCTTGTCCAGCAGCTCGTCGTCCGGAACCAGTGCCAGGGTGGGCAGTTCGGGGCTGATCAGCGCCAGCGGGCCGTGCTTGAGCTCGCTCGCCGGGTAGGCCTCGGCGTGCACGTAGGAGATCTCCTTGAGCTTCTGCGCGCCCTCGCGGGCCACCGGGTAGCCGCGCACCCGGCCGATGAACATCATGCCGGTCGAGCCGGCGTACTCGGCGGCGAGTTCGGCGATGGCCTCGCTCTGCTCCAGCACCTCGCGGATCTGGTCGGGCAGCGCCTGGAGCGCCGAAACGATCCGGCGCCCGTCGGCGGGCGACAGGTCGTGGATGCGCCCGAAGTGCAGGGCGAGCAGCGCGAAGGCGACCACGGTGGAGGTGAACGCCTTGGTGGAGGCGACGGAGACCTCCGGGCCGGCGTGCAGGTAGATACCGCCATCACACTCTCGGGCGATAGCACTGCCCACGGTGTTGACGACGCCGAGCACCCGGCCGCCCTTGCGCTTGATCTCCTGGACGGCGGCCAGCGTGTCGTAGGTCTCGCCGGACTGGCTGACCGCCACGTACAGGGTGTCCGCCTCGATCACCGGGTTGCGGTAGCGGAACTCCGAGGCCGGCTCGCTGTGGGCGGGGATGCGGGCCAGCTCCTCGATCAGCTGCGCGCCCATCTCGCCCGCGTAGTAGGCCGATCCGCAGCCGAGGATCTTCACCCGGCGGATCTCGCGCAGCTCGCGGGCGTCCAGGTTGAGGCCGCCGAGGTGCGCGGTGGCGAAGCGCTCGTCGAGCCGCCCGCTCAGGGTGCGCTCGACCGAGCCGGGCTGCTCGTGGATCTCCTTGAGCAGGAAGTGCTCGAAGCCGCCGGTGTCGTAGGAGTCGACCTCCCAGTCCACGGTGGACGGCTGGCGGTGCGTGGTGCGGGCGTCCGCGGTGAAGGTGCGGAAGCCGTCGGCCCGTACGGTGGCCAGCTCGCCGTCCTCCAGGTGGACGACCTGGCGGGTGTAGCGGACCAGCGCGGAGACGTCCGAGGCGGCGAACATCTCCTTCTCGCCGATGCCCAGCACGATCGGGCTGCCGTTGCGGGCGACCACGATCCGGTCCGGCTGCTCGGAGTCGAGCACCGCGATGCCGTAGGTGCCGACCACCCGGCCGAGCGCGGCCCGGACCGCGTCCTCCAGCTCGACGCCCTCGGCGACGTTCGCGGCGATCAGGTGGGCGAGCACCTCGCTGTCGGTCTCGGAGCGGAACACCGCGCCGTCGGCGACGAGCTTGGCGCGCAGCTCGTCGGCGTTCTCGATGATGCCGTTGTGGACGACGGCGATCCGCTCGGCGTCGTCCAGGTGCGGGTGCGCGTTGGCGTCGCTGGGGACGCCGTGGGTGGCCCAGCGGGTGTGGCCGATGCCGGTGGTGCCCTTGAACCGGGCCGGCACGGCGGCGGCCAGGTCGGCGACCCGCCCCTTCACCTTGCGGAGCTTGATCCCGCCGGTGCGCCCGGTGACGGCGACGCCGGCCGAGTCGTAGCCGCGGTACTCCAGCCGCGCCAGCCCCTCCAGCAGGAAGGGGGTCGCGTCCTTGGGGCCGATGTAGGCCACGATTCCGCACATGCGTGGTCTCCTCTTCGAAGTCTTCGGAAGGTCGGGAACGACGGCTCAGCCGTAGACGATCCGCCGCAGCTGGCGGGCCGAGAGCTCCGGCGCCGAGACCCGGCGCTGCGGCAGTTCCTCGGCGAGCCGGGCGAAGATCCGTTCGTTGGTCAGACCGCGTGCCTGGAGCTCGGTGTGGCGGCGGCGCACGTACTCCTCGGTGCTCTCGGAGAAGTACGCCAGCACCTCCGCCACGACCCGCGCCGCCTCCCGGGGCCCGAGCGGGCTGGTCCGGGTGAGGTGGGCGAGGAGGTCTTCGTGAGGGTGGGGTGAGCTGGGCACGAGTGAGGAGCCTAGGTCGGCCGGACCGCCGAAGCCAAAGTTTCTGCCCGAAATCGGGCAGACATTACGACTTTCAGACCAGCTCCACTCCTCCTTCACATTCGACCGCCGGGCGGCCACCCGATCACCCGCGTTCGCGAAAGCCCCCTTGAAGCGGCAGCAACTCCACACGTAGCGTGACCCCCTGAACACGAAGCGGAAGACCGGAGGCTTGCTGATGTGCGGGATCACCGGATGGGTCGCGTTCGAGCGCGACCTCACCGCCGAACGGGGTGTCCTCGACGCGATGACGGCCACCCAGGCCCGCCGCGGCCCCGACGCCGGCGGCGTCCACCTGGAGCCGCACGCCGCGCTCGGCCACCGCCGGCTCGCGGTGATCGACATCGCGGGAGGCGTCCAGCCGATGACGGCCGAGCACGACGGCCGGACGCTGGCCGTGCTCACCTACAGCGGCGAGGTCTACAACCACCGCGAACTGCGCGCGGACCTGGAGGCGGCCGGGCACCGCTTCCGCACCCGCAGCGACACCGAGGTGGTGCTGCGCGCCTACCTGGAATGGGGCGAGCACCTGGCCGAACGGCTCAACGGCATGTTCGCCTTCGCGGTCTGGGACGTCCGGCGCGAGGAACTGCTGCTGGTCCGCGACCGGATGGGCGTCAAGCCGCTGTACTACCACCGCACCCCGGACGGCGTGGTCTTCGGATCCGAGGTCAAGGCCCTGCTCGCCCACCCCGACGTCCGCCCGGTGGTGGACCTGGACGGGCTGCGCGAACTGCTCGGCTACACCCGCACCCCCGGCCTCACCCCGTACCGGGACATCCACGAGGTCCGGCCCGGGCACGTCGTCCGGGTGCGCCGCGAGGGCCTGTCGGCCCGCCGCTACTGGGCGCTGGAGGCACGCGAGCACCGCGACAGCCTGGAGGCCACCGTCGCCACCGTCCGGGCCCTGCTGGACGACATCGTGCACCGTCAGCTGGAGGCGGACGTCCCGCTCTGCTCGCTGCTCTCCGGCGGCCTGGACTCCAGCGCCGTGACCGCCCTCGCCGCCCGGACACTGGGTGCCGCCGGGGCCGGCCCGGTGCGCTCCTTCTCCGTCGGCTTCGCCGGGCAGAGCGAGACCTTCCACGCCAACGACGTCCGGCAGACCCAGGACGGCCCGTTCGCCCGGCTGCTCGCCGAGCACGTCGGCGCCAACCACAGCGTCGTCGAACTGGACGCCGCCGACCTGACCGACCCGTCCCGGCGCTCCGTCGTGCTGCGCGCCCGCGACCTGCCCAACGGCGTCGGCGACATGGACACCTCGCTGCTGCTGCTCTTCCGGGGCGTGCGCCGCCACTCCACCGTGGCGCTGTCCGGCGAGTCCGCGGACGAGCTCTTCGGCGGCTACCGCTGGTTCCACGACCCGAAGACCATCGCCGTCGAGGACTTCCCCTGGGCACTCGGCCTCACCGGCATCGCCGGCGGCGGAGCCACCCCGCGCGAGCACCTCCTGGACGCCGACCTGCTCCGCAAGCTCGACCTGGACGGCTACCGCAGGGCCCGCTACCGCGAGGCGGTCGCCGAGGTCCCGCACCTGCCGACGGCGGATCCGCTGGAACGCCGGATGCGCGAGATCTCGTACCTCAACCTGACCCGCTTCGTCTGCATCCTGCTCGACCGCAAGGACCGGATGAGCATGGCCAACGGCCTGGAGGTGCGGGTGCCGTTCTGCGACCACCGGCTGGTCCAGTACGTCTTCAACGCCCCGTGGGCGATGAAGTCCTTCGACGGACGGGAGAAGAGCCTGCTGCGCGCCGCCGTCCGGGACGTGCTGCCGGCCGCGGTCGCCGAGCGGCCGAAGAGCCCGTACCCGGTCACCACCGATCCGCACTACCCGGCGAAGCTGCGGGCCGAACTCGCCCGGCTCGCCGTCCAGGGCACCTCCCCGGCCCTGCACCTGCTCGACCGGCGGCGCCTCGCCGACGCGCTCGCCCCGGACACCGACCCGCAGTCCGTCCGGCTGGCCGTCGACCTCGCACTGGACTTCGACGCCTGGCTGACGGACTACCAGGTGACGCTGGAGCTGTGAACGGTCGGGCCCCGGGGCCGTGAACGCCGGCCCCCGGACCCCGGCCCCGACCCCCAGAACTCCGGGCGCCGCGGAACGCCGGGAGCCCCGGAACGGCGGCGCGCCGGGAGCCGGGGCGCAGGCTCTACCCCCCGGACAGCGCAGGCGCCACCCCCGGACGGCGCAGGCGCCACCACCCGGACGGCGCAGTGGCCGACGCCCACGCCCCCATACTCCGTCCGGGTGATTGTGGAGGAGCCATCCCGCCCGTCCCGGACCTCCCACCGTGCGGTAGCGTCGCCGACACCTCCCGAATGGCGGGCGAATACGCGGATTACCCGCTCATCTGCCGTCAGGATGGGAGCGAAACGTTCACCTCGATCCGCCGGGGGATCCCGTCATGCAGCCGCGAGTCTTCGCGATTCTCACCGCCCTGCTCCTGGGCGTCCTGGGCCTGGGGTCGGTGGCCGTCACCGACTGGTCGCCCGCGGCGGCCGGCACGGCCCCCGCCGCCGTCACCCCCGGGGCCCCCGCCACCGGCGCCCGGCCGGCCTCGGCCGGCCCCGCGAGCGCCACCCCGACCGGCGACCCGGCGGTGTGGACCCGCTCCACGCTGCGCAACAAGCTGATGGCCGAGATGGACGCCACCGACCCCGGCATCGCACTGGCCGACCTCGACAAGATCACCAAGGAGAAGCCGTACACCGTGCGCTTCTGCCACCCGATCGCGCACGAGCTCGGCCACGCGGCGGTCAAGCGCTTCAACGCCGACTTCCAGAAGGTCATCTCCTTCCCGCACGAGACCTGCGCGGCCGGCTACCTGCACGGCGCGGTCGAGGAGATGCTCAACGCCTCCGCCCAGCCCGAGACGGACCTGCTCAAGCTCTGCGCGCCCAAGAACAGCGGCCCCTGCATCCACGGCGTCGGCCACGGCACGATGTTCGTCGTCAAGCAGGACGTCGCCAAGGCCCGCGACCTGTGCAACAAGTTCCCCTCCGACCAGAACAGGATCCGCTGCTCCGAGGGCCTGTTCATGCAGCTCTTCGGCCCGGACGAGGAGGACGAGCAGGCCAAGGCCAACCTGCCCGCCGACAAGCTGGCCCAGGACCCGCTCTACCCGTGCAAGGACCAGCCGGCACTGTTCCAGTCCGCCTGCTTCTTCTACGCCCCGACCTTCTTCCTGTCCTCGCACGACTACCCGAACCACCCCGAGGTCTACGCCGAGGCCCTCAAGTGGTGCCTCAACGGCAAGGGCAGCGGCGGTGCGGTGGACTGCAGCCGCGGCGTGGGCTCGCGCACCATGAAGTACAACCTGGACCGCGAGGACTGGGCGGCCGAGCAGTGCGCCACCGCCGCCGACGGCTGGCAGCGCAAGGCCTGCGCCGAGGGCCTGGTGAGCTACTACACGGTCAACTACACGGACGGGGGCGCCGCCGGGCGGCTCTGCTCCAAGATCACCAACAAGGAGATGCAGGGCTACTGCCGCTCGGCGAGCGGCCTGTCCGGCTCGCTGGACTGACGCCCCCGGTCTCCCGGACCGGCATCCCCGGTCTCAGCATGAGGGCCCGCGCCGTACGGCGCGGGCCTTCTTGCGTAGGATCGCCCGATCATCGCCTGATCAGGGTGCGCCAAGGGCGCCGCGCCTCGCCCCAGCCCGTCCCCGGCCTCCCTGGAGCACGCCATGACCACCGAGGACCTCCCCGGCACCGACTTCCGCCGTGCCGCCCACGCCACCGCCGACCTGGTCTCCGACTACCTCGCCGAACTGCCCGGGCGCCCGGTCTGGCAGCCCATGGACGAGACCGCCCGCCGGACCCTGCTCGACGCCCCGCTGCCCGCCGAGGGCCGCCCGCTCGACGAGCTGATCGCCGCCATCGGGCGGGACGTCCTGCCGCACCCGATGGGCAACGGCAACCCGCGCTTCTTCGGCTGGGTCAACTCCGCCCCCGCCCCCGCCGGGGTGCTCGCCACCCTCGCCGCCTCCGCGATGAACCCCAGCTCGGCCGGCGGCGACCACGCCGACGTCCACCTGGAGCGCGCCGTGGTCCGCTGGACGGCCGAGCTGGTCGGCTTCCCGCATCCGGCCGGCGGCGGCCTGCTCACCTCCGGCACCTCGATGGCGACCATCGTCTGCCTCGCCGCCGCCCGCGACCGCGCCGCCCGGCGGGCCGGCCGGGACGTCCGCGAGGAGGGCCTGGCCGGCCTGCCGCCGCTGGTCGGCTACGTCACCGGCGAGACCCACTCCTGCGTCCGCAAGGCCGCCGAACTCCTCGGCCTCGGCAGCCGTCACCTGCGCACCGTGGCCACCGGCCCCGACGGCCGGCTGGACATCGCCGACCTGCGGGCGGCCGTCGAGCGCGACCGCACGGCCGGCCTGCTGCCCTTCCTGGTGGTCGCCTCGGCGGGCACCGTCGGCACCGGCGCGGTGGACGAGTTCGGCCCGATCGCCGACCTCTGCGAGGAGCAGGGCCTCTGGCTGCACGTCGACGGCGCGTACGGCGCCTTCGGCCGGCTCGACCCGGCCATCGCCCACCGCTACGCCGGTCTGGAGCGGGCCGACTCGCTCGCCCTCGACCCGCACAAGTGGCTCGGCGTCCCGGTCGACTGCGGCTGCGCGCTGGTCCGCGACCCCGAGGCGCTGCGCGGCACCTTCAGCCTCGTCCCGTCCTACCTGCGCGACGAGGCGGCCGGCGCGCTCGGCTGGTTCTCCGAGTACGGCACCGAGCAGACCCGCCCGTTCCGGGCCCTCAAGGTCTGGGCCACCATCGCCCACAGGGGCCGCGCCGGCCTCGCCCGGGACATCGCCCGGTGCACCGCGCTGGCCCGTCGGCTCGGCGAACTCGTCGAGGCCGACGAGGAGCTGGAGCTGCTCGCCGAGGTGCAGACGTCGATCGTGGCGTTCCGCCACCGCGCCCCCGGCCTGGACGGGGCCGCCCGCGACGCCCTCAACCGCGAGCTCCCGGTCGCCGTCCAGCGGCGCGGCCGGGTCTTCGTCACCGGTGCCCGCCTCGGCACCGCCGAGATGCTCCGCGCCTGCCTCCTCAACGCCAGCACGACGGAGGCCGACCTCCACCTCCTGCTCGCCGAGGTCAAGGCCGCGGCCCACGACCTGCTCGGGTAGGCACCGGGAGCGGGCAGCGGTTCGCCGGTGCGGGCCCCGGGGCACGCACCGGCGAACGAGGGGGCTGCTCAGCCCTGGTCGGCGGGCTTCACGGCGCAGACGGCGTTGCCGAGCATCGCGCCGAAGCCGCCGAGCAGGGCGCTGGTGACGGACTTGCAGGCAGCGGCCTCCTCCGCGGTCTTGGGCCCCTGGTTGCCCGAGGGATTGACGGTGGAGGAGGCGACGGCCGCGGCCGGCTGGGCGAGGGCGAGCGGGGCGACGAGGAGCAGCGCACCGCACGCGGCGGCCCGTACGGACTTCTGGAACACGGGGAACCCCTTCGGTTCGGGACGGGATCGGCGGAAAGCCGAGCCATCCCTATCCGAAGGGGCTCCCCCGCTCACGGATCCTGGGCCGTTCGTGAGCATCCACATCATCCGATCAGCGGTCCGGGAGCTCCCCGGGGGCCGTCCGCTCCACCTCCCGGATCGCGGCGGCCAGCTCGGCCACCCCGTGCTCCCGCAGCACCCCGTAGTGGTCACCTGCCAGGTCGACCACGGTGGGCGGGGCGGCCGAGTAGCCGGTGCTGCCCTCGATGAAGGAGTAGTCGTCGCCCGCGGCCTTGAAGAGGGTCACCGGCGCGTCCAGCCGCCGCTCGGCGAGCTCGCGGAAGCTGTACTCGAACTCGTACGTCTCACCGACGATCCCGGTGATCCGCCGGATCAGCTCCTCGTCCAGCTCGGGCAGCATCCGGTGCACGCCGGCCACGAAGGTGGGCTCGTCCACCGTGTCGGCCAGGCAGCGCTCCAGGTCGGGGCCGCTGATCCGACCGGCGAACACCCCGAACAGGATGGTCAGGTAGGCCGGGTTGGCGTACGAGGCCTCGCGGCCCCACCGCCGGCCGTCGGCCTGGCGCACCTTCGGGTTGCCCGGGCAGATCAGCAGCAGCCGCTCCACCCGCTGTCCGGCCCGCTCCAGCTGCCAGGCCGCCTCGAAGGCGACCCGGGCGCCGAAGGAGAAGCCCCACAGCGTGTACGGCCCCCGCGGCTGCACCCGGCGCAGCTCGGCGACGTCGGCGGCGGCCATCTCCCGGATGGTCGGGTACGGCGTCTCGCCCGGGTTGATGCCGTACGCCTGGATGCCGTAGAAGGCCCGGCCCCCGCTCGCCTCCCGGCCGAGCGGCCGCAGGTTCATCGGGTAGCCGCCCAGTCCGGGCCAGCAGAACACCGCCCGGCCGGCATCCCCCGGGTGCAGGGGTATCAGCCGGGAGGCCGTGGCCGCCCCGGCGCGCCCGTCGACCTCACCGCGGACCCGCTCGATGCGCGCGGCGAGGTCGCCCAGCCGGGGGCACTCGAAGAGCACCTGGAGCGGCAGGGCGATGCCGAACTCCCGGTTGATCCGGTTGACGAGGGCGACGGCGATCAGCGAGTTCCCGCCGACGGCGAAGAACTCGTCCGTCACCGACACCTCCTCGTACGACAGCGCCCGCCCCCAGGCCTCGGCCAGCCACCGCTCGCACCCGGTGGCCGGCGCCACGTACTCGCCGCGCACGTCGGCCGTGCGGACGGCCTCGGAGGCGGCCAGCGCCTTGAGGTCCACCTTGCCGCTCGCGGTGAGCGGCAGGGCGTCCAGCACCAGCACCCGGTTGGGCAGCATGTAGTCGGGCAGCAGGGTGGCCAGTTCGTCCTTGATGATCTCGGCCGGGCCCTTCATGTGGACGGTGTCCTCGCGCATGCCCTCGCTGCGGATCTGCTCCTCGCTCACCTTGCCGCCGAGGAAGAAGTACGACGGGCCGGGGGTGATGCCGCGGCCGGCCAGGATCTCGTCGATGCGCCGCGAAGCGGGCAGCGGGTGACCGGACCTGGAGCTGTAGCCGGAGGACATGAAGCCCAGCGCCAGGCCGTTGCGCTGGAGACGGTGCAGCACCGTGCCGAGCTCGACGTACTCCAACCACTCCTCCTCGGCGCGGCCGACGGCCGTGATGCCGAACGCGGCCCGGGCGTAGACCGCCTGGTTGATCGCGATCACGTGCCGGGACTCCACCACCTCGTCCGAGACGTGGGTCAGCTCGCCGTCGGCGTACCGGTAGAGGCCGCCCGGCAGGCCCTCCACCCGGCCCTCGTGGGCCTGGACGTAGAGCTCGGTGCGCTCGGCCCGGGCCGGGCCACCGGCCCGGACGACCGCGAAGCCGCCCAGGTAGTGGTCCTCCTCGGCGACGTCCAGTCGGTCCTTGACCGCCGGGTCGAGGCCGAGCGGACGCACGTCCAGCCCGTACTCGGGCAGCACCTCCTCCAGGACGCCCAGCATGTGGCCGGTCTCGAACTCCAGCACCTCCCGGATGTTGTTCCGGTAGACCGGCTCGATGGCGCCGTGCTTCCCGCAGAAGTGCAGCGTCAGGTAGGCGCCGGCCGCAGGGCCCGCCGTGGCCCCGGCCGGCCCGATCCGGACCAGGACGTGCTCGACCGGGTGGTAGTAGTACAGCCCGGCCGCGAGCCCGTCCAGGCCGCCGGTCTCCAGGTAGAGCTGGGTCGCGTACAGCGCGCCGGGCGAGGCGTAGGAGTACTTGGGCAGCAGCCGCTCCTCGCTGTGGAACTGGCCGAACCACCGCAGGACGCGGCCGAGTTCGGGCAGGCTCAGCAGTTCCAGGTCACGGTCGAAGGTGCCGGTCGCGCACGGGGCGAGCAGCGCGGTGAGGTCGTCCCTGGTGACCGCGCCGCCGTCGTAGAACCGGTAGGTCTTGCGGGCGAAGGCCGCCCGGCGCTGGGTCTCGGTCTCCTTCCGTCCGGGCAGCTCGATCCGCCCACGGCCCGCCAGCGCGGCCCGGTCGCGCAGGCCCGGGTCGGACAGCTGGGCCCTGACCTGGAGCTTGCTCGCCTTGGACTGGTGGTGGCCGCCGTGGTCGCCCTGGTCCATCAGGGCGGCCTCGCGCGGGTTGAGCTCGACGCAGGCGACCAGGTTCTGGTGCCCGGTGCGGCCGTCCCCGGTGACGACCGCGGCGGAGCGGCGCACCCAGGTGTGCTCCTCGATCGCGCGGGCGATCTCGTCCAGCTCGACCCGGTACCCGCGCAGCTTGACCTGGTTGTCCACCCGGCCGGCGAACTGGAGGGTGCCGTCCGGGTTCCACTGCACGAGGTCGCCGGTGCGGTACAGCCGCTCGTCGGGGGCGAACGGGGAGCGGACGAACCGCTCCGCGGTCAGCTCCGGCCGGTTCAGGTAGCCGCGGGCCAGCTGGACGCCGCCGATGTACAGCTCGCCCACGCCGTCGGCGGCAACCGGCACCAGCTCCTCGTCGAGGACGTAGCACTGGGTGTCGGCGACCGGCCGGCCGATCGGCACCGAGCCGGCGCCGTCGGCCGGGTCGGCCGGGTCTGCCCGGTCGACCAGGTGCGAGGTGGCGTTGATGGTGCACTCGGTCGGGCCGTACAGATTGACCAGCGCGGCCTGCGGCAGGGCCCGGCCCAGATCGCGGGCGAGCCGCCGGGAGAGTGCCTCGCCACCGGAGAACACCCTGGTCAGGCCGGTGCAATCGGAGAAGCCCTCGGTGTCCAGCAGCGCCCGGAGCAGGGTGGGCACGCACTGCAGCGCCGTCACCGCGTGCTGCCGGACGGCGCCGACCAGCGCCTCCGGGTCTCGGTAGAGACCGGGCGTGCCGGCCACCACCCGGGCGCCCACGGCGGGGGCGAGGATCTCCCACTGCGCGGCGTCGAAGCTCATCGGGGTCTTCTGCAGCACGGTGACCTCGGGGTCGAGGTGGCCCTCGGAGTGCATCCAGCGCAGCTGGGAGACCACCGAGCGGTGCTCGATCATCACGCCCTTGGGCCGGCCGGTGCTGCCCGAGGTGTAGATCACATAGGCCAGCGACTCCGGCTCGACGGCCTCCTGCCCCGCCGCGTCCCCCGCCGGCGGGACGTCCTCGAAGGTGACGACCGCCGTCCCGGCCGGGGCCAGCGCGGCCAGCCGCTCGCGCAGGTGCGCCTGGGTGAGCACGATCCGGGTTCCGCTGTCCTCGATCATGTAGCGGAGCCGGTCCTCGGGGTACTCGGGGGACAGCGGGAGGTAGCCGGCCCCGGCGTACAGCACGCCCCAGGCACCGGCGACCAGCTCGACGGACGGCTCGACGTACAGGCCGACGCAGCCGTCCGGGCCGGCGCCCAGGCGGCGCAGCCGCTCGGCCAGCCGGCGGGCGGTTCCGGACAGCTCCCGGAAGGTGAGGCCGCCCACGGCGCCGAGCACGGCCGGCGCGTCGGGCCGCAGGTGCGCCTGCCCGTCGAGCAGGCCGGTGAGCGCGGTGCCGACCGGAGCGCGGCGGGCGTGCGGGACGGCGGGGGTGGCGGTGCCGGTGGTGGTAGTGGTGGGGACGGACGGGGTGTCGCGCATGGAAACGGCCTTCGGTGCGTGGACGTACGGGGACGGCCTCCTGCTCACCAGGAGTGCCGGGAACGCCACCCACCGTCGGCCGCCCGCCGTCCCGTGCGCATGAGGCACCGGTCGGGACCTGCGCCGGCCCCGTCCCGGCCGGTCGGCCCGGCGGTCCCGGGCCGGGGGCCGCCCTGTCCCGACCCGCCGACCACGCCGTCCCACCCCGCCGACCGCCCGGTCCCGATCCGGCGACCACGCTGTCCCGACCCGCCCACCGCGCTGTCCCGACCCGGCGGCCACGTCCCGGGGCATTCACGCGTTCACGATCACGTAACCGAACGGAAGCGCACCGTCGGTAGCGTCGGCGGCATGAAGGCATCACGCACACGCCCCGAACGGCTCTGGCACCGGCCCTTCCGCAGGTCGGACCGCAGGTGCGCGGCGCCCGAGGGCCAGGCCACCCGGCTGCCCGCGCTCACCGGCGGCCCGTACCGGACCGTCCGGCCGCACCCGCCCGCGCCCCGCGCCGCCGGCCGGACGCCGGAGGCCCCGTCCCGGCTGTCCCTGCCGGACGGGACCGGGCTGCTGCTGCGCCCGGCCGGGCCGGCCGACCGGGCGGCGGCGCTGGCGATGCACGGCCGCTGCTCCCCCGCCGCGCTGCGGCAGCGCTACCACGGCCCGGTCCGCGACGCCGGCCGCTACCTGGACCACCTGCTGGACCCCCGGCACGGCCGCAGCTACGCGGTGACCGCCCCGGACGGGCGGATCGTCGCACTCGGGCACCTGATGTGGGACGACGGAGAGGCCGAGCTGGCCGTCCTGGTCGAGGACGCCTGGCAGCGGCACGGGCTGGGCCTGGCGCTGCTGCGGCGGCTGTCGGCGGAGGCCCGGGCGGCCGACGTCCGGACGGTGTACGCGGTGACCCACGGCACCAACGCCGGGCTGATCGCCGCGATGCGCCGGCTGGACGCGCCGCTGGACTTCCAGGCCGAGGACGGCTCCCTGGTGATCACCGCCACGCTGGCCGCCGGTGCCCCGACCGACCGCGCCCACCGCCCGGGCCGCTGATCGTTTCTTCACCAGATCCTTACCCTGGCGGCTCGGGAACCCGGCGATGCCCGTCGAGCGTCGTCAAGCAGTAAGGCATCGCTCCGTACACCGCCCTCCTTGACGGGCCCTCAGCCGCACCCGCGAACGCGTCGCAGCAGGCGGCGCGGGGTCCGGATCGTCCGGCCGGGCGACGGAGTCGGTAGGCTGGCCCCCGTCCCCGCCGCCCGACGGCCCGTTATCCGGCCGCGTGCGGTGCCGCAGCAAGGAGGAACCACTGAGCATGGCAGGCACCGAATCGGAGCCCACAGGCGCACGCGACGCCTCGCTGCCGGCCCGCGCCAAGATCGCGGTCACCGCCGGCCGGGTCGCCGCCGCCGTGTCGCGCAAGGCCGGACGCGGGAGCGGCTCGGTGATCGGCGGCAAGGTCGCCCTCAAGCTCGACCCCGACCTGCTCGCCACCCTCGCCGACCACCTCGACGTGGTCCTGGTCAGCGCGACCAACGGCAAGACCACCACCACCCGCCTGATCGCCGAGGCACTGCGCGCCGCCGGCCCGGTGGTCTCCAACGCCCTGGGCGCCAACATGCCCGCCGGCATCACCTCCGCCCTGGCCGGCGGCACGGACGCCCGCTTCGGCGTGATCGAGGTCGACGAGAAGTACCTGGCGACGGTCGCCCGCGACACCCGACCCAAGGCGATCGCCCTGCTCAACCTCTCCCGCGACCAGCTCGACCGCGCGGCCGAGACCCGGATGATGGCCGAGAAGTGGCGCGAGGGCCTCCAGAACACCGAGGCCGTGGTCATCGCCAACGCCGACGACCCGCTGGTGACCTGGGCCGCCTCCTCCTGCAAGAAGGTGGTCTGGGTGGCCGCCGGGCAGGCCTGGAAGGAGGACGCCTGGTCCTGCCCCGCCTGCGGCGGTGTGATGCAGCGCCCCGGCGACGACTGGTTCTGCCAGGACTGCGGCTTCCGCCGGCCCAACCCGCACTGGGCGCTCCAGGGCACCCACGTGATCGACCCGCAGCGCGGCGCCTGGCCGATCCAGCTGCAGCTGCCCGGCCGGGCCAACCTGGCCAACGCCACGAGCTCGGCCGCCGTCGCCGCCGTCTTCGGCGTCGCCCCGCAGGTCGCCCTGGAGCGGATGCGCTCGGTGGCCGCCGTGGCCGGCCGCTACGACGTGGTCCAGTACCAGGGCCGGGACATCCGCCTGCTGCTGGCCAAGAACCCGGCCGGCTGGCTGGAGACCTTCTCGCTGATCGACGGCCCGCCCGCCCCGGTGATCCTCTCCGTCAACGCCCTCGACGCCGACGGCACCGACACCTCCTGGCTGTGGGACGTCGACTACGAGCGCCTCGCCGGGCACCCGGTCTTCGTGATGGGCCAGCGCAAGCTGGACCTGGCCGTCCGCCTGGAGGTCGCCGGGCTCCAGTTCCACGTGGTCGACACCCTGGAGCAGGCCGTCCGGATGGCCCCGCCCGGCCGGATCGAGGCCATCGCCAACTACACCGCCTTCCAGCAGCTGCGGAAGGTCGTGGCCGGCTGATGCCGCGCCCGCACACCAGTCTTTACGTGACGGAAGGCCTTCGAGGATGAGTGAGAGCAGCCTGCGCGTGGTCTGGGTCTACCCGGACCTGCTCAGCACCTACGGCGACCGGGGCAACGCCCTGGTCGTGGAGCGCCGGGCCCGCCAGCGCCACCTCAACGTGACCCGGATCGACGTCCGCTCCGACCAGGCGATCCCCACCAGCGGTGACATCTACCTGATCGGCGGCGGCGAGGACCGCCCGCAGCGCCTGGCCGCCGAGCGGCTGCGCGCCGACAGCGGTCTGGTGCGGGCCGCCGAGAACGGCGCGATCATCTTCGGCGTCTGCGCCGGCTTCCAGATCATGGGCCACGAGTTCATCAACGACCTCGGCGAGCGCGAGCCGGGCCTGGGCCTGCTCGACGTCTGGACCACCCGCGGCGAGGGCGCCCGCTGCGTCGGCGACGTGCTCGCCGACGTCGACCCCCGGCTGGGCCTGCCGCAGCTGACCGGCTTCGAGAACCACCAGGGCGTCACCCACCTCGGCCAGGGCGTGCAGCCCTTCGCCACCGTCTCCGTCGGCCGGGGCAACGGCACCGGTGACGGCACCGAGGGCGCCTGGCGGGACACCGTGTTCGGCACCTACCTGCACGGCCCGGTGCTGGCCCGCAACCCCGCGGTGGCCGACATGCTGCTCAAGCTGGCGCTGGACGTCAACGCCCTGCCGCCGGCCGACACCACCTGGTACGACGCGCTGCGCGCCGAGCGCATCGCGTCCGCGACGCGTCCCCAGTAGTACATCCGTACGCCCCGGCCGGGTGCCCGCCATGCGGTCACCCGGTCCGCGGGTGGCCCCGGACGTACCACAATGGGGCTGCCTACTGCACACCCTCCTCGGCAGCAGGCTGCAATTCCGCGCGGGGGCGCCGACGGCGCCGCTCCCGCGTCGGCTCCTGCCCGGCCGGACCAGGGGCCGTATGCTCGACTTCGCGGCCGTTTTCGGGCGTTCTGTCCGGATCGGCCGGTCCTTCACCCCGCGGCCATCTCCCCGCCACCCCGGCGTGGGGGCACCCCGTTACGGTGACGGCTCGTCGTCCCAGCCTGTAGTCCGGCCGTTCCTCGGTTCTGCTCGGGAGTTGCAAAGTTCATGCGTATTGGAGTGCTGACCAGCGGCGGTGACTGCCCCGGCCTGAACGCGGTGATCCGCTCCGTGGTCCACCGGGGGGTGGCCGACCACGGCGACGAGATCATCGGGTTCGAGGACGGGTGGCGCGGATTCCTGGAGGGCCACCACCGCCCCCTGACCCTGGACTCGGTGAGCGGCATCCTGGCCCAGGGCGGCACCATCCTCGGTTCCTCGCGGGTCCAGCCGAGCCACCTGCGGGACGGCGTCGAGCGGGCCAAGCGGTACTGCGCCGACCTCGGCCTCGACGCGGTCATCCCGATCGGCGGCGAGGGCACCCTGAAGGCCGCCAAGCTGATGAGCGACGCGGGCCTGCCGATCGTCGGTGTGCCCAAGACCATCGACAACGACATCGCCGCCACCGACGTGACCTTCGGCTTCGACACCGCCGTCTCGGTGGCCACCGAGGCGCTGGACCGGCTGAAGACCACGGCCGAGTCCCACCAGCGGGTCATGGTCGTCGAGGTCATGGGCCGGCACACCGGCTGGATCGCGCTGAACGCGGGCATGGCGGCCGGCGCCCACGCCATCGTCGTCCCGGAACGCCCGTTCCACATCGACAAGCTCACCGAGGTCGTCCGCGAGCGCTTCGACCGGCAGAAGAAGTTCGCCATCGTGGTCTGCGCCGAGGGCGCCAAGCCCGAGCCCGGCACCATGCACTGGGAGGAGGGCACCAAGGACATCTACGGCCACGAGCGGTTCACCGGCATCGCCACCCAGCTCTCCCGCGAACTGGAGCACCGCCTCGGCAAGGAGGCCCGCCCGGTGATCCTCGGCCACACCCAGCGCGGCGGCACCCCGACCGCCTACGACCGGGTGCTCGCCACCCGCTTCGGCTGGCACGCCGTCGAGGCCGTCCACAAGGGCGCCTTCGGGCACATCACCGCGCTGCAGGGCACCAACATCAACCTGGTGCCGCTGGCCGAGGCGGTCGCCGAGCTGAAGACCGTGCCGCAGGACCGCTACCTGGAGGCCGAGACGGTCATCTGACCGCCCGCCGCCCCGCCGGAGGCCCCCGGACCGCACCGCGCGGACCCGGGGGCCTCCGCGCGTTCCGTCGCGCGGCTTCCCGATCCGGCCTCGTATCCGGTTCCGCATCCGGTTCCGCATCCGGCGGGCGTCCGCAGGTCCCGGCCGTTAGCGTGTCCGGCATGGAGATCCTCGCGTACGGAGTACAGGCCGACGAGCGTCCGCTGCTGGAGCAGGCCTTCGCCGGCCGGCACGGGCTGCGCTGCCTGGACGTGTTCCTCAACCGCGACACCGCCCCGCTCGCCGCCGGCTACCCGGCCGTCAGCAGCAGCGTCAACGCCGTCCTCGACGCCGAGACGCTCGCCGCCCTCGCCGCCGGCGGCACCGAGCTGATCGCCCAGCGCTCCACCGGGTTCAACAACATCGACCTCGACGCCGCCGCCAAGCTCGGCCTCACCGTCGCCCGGGTCTCCCACTACAGCCCGTACTCCGTGGCCGAACACGCCTGGGCCCTCGCCCTGGCCGTCAACCGCCGCCTCACCCGTGCCGCCAACCGCTCCCGCGAGTTCGACTTCCGCCTCGACGGCCTGCTCGGCCGGGACATCCACGGCATGACCGTCGGCGTGATCGGCACCGGCAAGATCGGCGAGTGCTTCGCCCGGATCGCGGCCGGCTTCGGCACCGAGCTCCTCGGCTGGGACATCGCCCCCAACCCGGCCTGCCTCGACCTCGGCATGGCGTACACCGAGCTGCCCGAACTGCTCTCCCGCGCGGACCTGGTGAGCCTCCACGTGCCCCTGCTCCCCGCCACCCACCACCTGATCGACGCCGCCGCGCTCGCCCGCATGAAGGACGACGCCATCCTCGTCAACTCCAGCCGCGGCGGCCTCGTCGACAGCGCCGCCCTGGTCGAGACCCTGCGCGCCGGCCGGCTGTCGGGCGTCGGCCTCGACGTCTACGAGGAGGAGACCGGCGTCTTCTTCACCGACCGATCCATCCAGGGCATCACCGACGACGTCCTCGCCCGGCTGATCACCTTCCCCCAGGTCCTGGTCACCAGCCACCAGGCCTACTTCACCCGCACCGCCGTCGGCCAGATCATCGACGCCACCGCCCGCAACATCGACGACTTCGCCACCGGCCGCACCAACGAGAACACCCTGGTCCCCGCGGCGCCTCAGGCCTGACCCAGGACCCGGCGGTACCAGGCGGCTGCCTCCGGCAGACCGGCCAGCGGGCCGGGGCCGGGCGGGCAGGCGGCCAGGCGCCAGATCTCCTCGCTGCGGTACCAGTGGTCGCGGGCGATCAGGGCGAACTGCCGCTCGGAGACCCGGCCGGGCGCGGCGGCCAGCAGCCGTCGGCACTCCTCCCACGGCACGGCCGGGCCGTCCAGGGCGGGCAGCAGGCCGAGGGCGGCCAGGGCGTCGAGCAGGTCGCCGGCCCGGACCGGGTCGGGGTGGGAGGCGTGGTGGACGCCGGGCGGGACGGCGTGGTCGTCCAGGGCGAGCACGGTGACCAGCCGGGCCAGGTCGGTGCGCTCCACGACCGAGAGCCGGGCCTCGCCGCCCTCCCAGCGGGCCGGAACCCGGCGGACCAGCTCGGCCAGCGCGGGCACCACCCAGCGGTCGCCGGTGCCGGTCACCAGCCCGGGCCGCAGCACGTACCCGCCGGCCGCCAGCGCGTGGCGCTCGCCGAGCAGCCGGGTGCGGCTGGCCTCGGACAGCGGGGCGGGCGTCACCTCGTCCACCGCGATGCCCGCGTGCGGGCCCTCGCCGTAGACCGCCGCCGTGGAGAGGTGGACGATCCGCCGCACCCCGGCGCGGGTGGCGGCCGCCATCAGGGCGGCGGTGCCCCGGTCGTTCACCGCCTCGCACTCCTCGGCGCCGCCGGCGACCCGGGACGCGAGGTGCACCAGCGCCCCGGCGCCCGTGCAGAGCTCCTCCAGCACGGCCGGGTCGGCGAGGTCGCCCGGCACCCAGGCGGTGCCGGGAGCGGCGTCCTGCGGCGGTTTGCGGGCCAGCGCCCGCACCCGGACGCCACGTGCCGCGAGGGCCGCCAGCACGCCGGAGCCGATGAAGCCGGTCGCCCCGGTCAGCGCGACCGTTGGGCGCGCCGCGGTTCCGTGTTCCGTCGCCATTTCCGATCCTCCCTGCCGACCGGTCGGTCAGTCTAGCCAGGGGACGCCCCGGTGGGGAGACACCCGTACGGAGGGGGTGGGGGATGGCCCGAGGTAAGGCCCGCCTAGGCTGTATGCCAAGCAAAAGGGGCGAACCGGACCCGCACCGGGGACCACGAGGACGGAAAGCAGGACCCGCCGATGGGCGACGGAATGTCAGGAATGCACCACCACGGCGGGATGACCCAACTAGGCCCGTTCACCTTGTCCAACGTCTGGACCTGGTCCCCGGACTGGGTGTTCCTGATCGGCAGCCTGGCCCTCCTGGGACTGTACGCGGCGGGCGTGGTGCGGCTGTACCAGCGCGGCGACCGCTGGCCGATCGGCCGGATGGTCGGCTGGGTGCTGGGCGTCGCCAGCCTGCTGCTGGTGACCTGCACCGGGCTGAACGACTACGGCATGGTGCTGTTCAGCGCGCACATGATCCAGCACATGGTGGTGACCATGCTGACGCCGATCCTGTTGCTGCTGGGCGCCCCGATCACCCTGGCGCTGCGTGCTCTGCGCCCGGCCGGCAAGGGCCGCCCGCGCGGGCCGCGCGAGCTGCTGGTGGCGCTGCTGCACAGCCGGTACGTCCGGGTCGTCTCACACGCGGCGTTCACCATCCCGATGTTCATCGCGAGCCTGTACGGGGTCTACTTCACCCCGCTGTTCGACTTCCTGATGCAGTACCGCCTCGGGCACATCTTCATGATGGTGCACTTCCTGGCCACCGGTCTGGCCTTCTTCTGGCCGATCATGGGCGTGGACCCGGGCCCGCACCGCCCCGGCCACGTGATGCGGATCATCGAGCTGTTCATGGGGATGCCGTTCCACGCCTTCTTCGGCGTGGCGGTGATGATGGCCGCCCACCCGCTGGTCACCACCTTCACCGTGGAGGGCGCGCCGCCGGGGACGAACCTGCTGGAGGACCAGAAGCTGGCCGGTGGCATCACCTGGGCGTTCGGCGAGATCCCGACCGCGATCGTGCTGATCGCGCTGGTCTACCAGTGGATGGGCTCCGAGCAGCGGCAGGCCCGCCGTCGCGACCGCTCCGAGGACCGCACCGGTGACGCCGAGCTGGAGGCGTACAACGCCTACCTGGCCTCGTTGCACAAGCGCGACCGGCGCCCGGGCGCGACCCCGGCCGCCCCGGCCGCGGGTGCCGCGGGTGCCACCCCGGCGGCCGACGTCGGCTGAGGCCGCCGCCCACCGCCGCCGCGGAACCCCCGTTCCCGGGAACCCCCGTTCCACCTGGCGGTTTCTAGGGGTCGTTGCAACACGTGGTCGGTTGATCAGGCCGCGATGAGTTTATGCAGGCGCTCGGCTGGGGTTTCCCAGCCGAGCGTTT